>DATJFF010000120.1:0-30443 GCA_035495795.1 Vicinamibacterales bacterium | reverse complement strand
TCACAAGGTCAGCCTGATCATGCCGCTGCCGGTGTCGTATCTCGATCGGCTGCGCTCGACCGAAGGCGTCAGCCTCGCCGGCCATCAGACCTGGTTCGGCGGCGTCTACCAGGACCCGTCGAACTTCTTCGCGCAGATGGCAGTGCTGCCGGACACCTTCCTGAAGCTCTATCCCGAGTTCAAGCTCTCACCTGAGGAGGTGGCGGCGTGGCAGGCGGATCGCCAGGGCGCCGTGGTCGGCGTGGACCTGGCGAGGCGCTTCAACTGGAAGGTCGGCGATCGGATCCCGATTCAGGCGACCATCTGGCAGCCCAAGCAGGGCCAGGTGTGGGAGTTCAATATCGTCGGCCTCTACGACGGCGATCCTGGTGTCGACAAGACGCAGTTCTTCTTCCGCTACGACTATCTCGACGAGAACCGTCGCAACGGCCAGGGACTCGTCGGCTGGTACGTGGTGAAGATTGCCGACTCGTCACAGGCGCAGGCCATGGCCTCCAAGTTCGACGACATGTTCGCGAATTCGTCGGCCGAAACCAAGACGACCACCGAGAAAGGGTTCGTCGAGGGGTTCGCAAAACAGATCGGCGACATCGGCGCGATCATGATCGCGATTCTCGCCGCGGTGCTGTTCACGATGCTGCTGGTCTCGGCCAACACGATGGCGCAATCGGTACGTGAGCGGACCAGCGAAGTCGGCGTCCTCAAGACGCTCGGGTTCTCGGGCGGCGCGATCCTGTCGCTCGTGCTCGGCGAAGCGCTGCTCATCGCGGTGCTGGGCGGAAGCCTCGGCCTTCTCGCCGCGTGGCTGATCGTGCAGCGCGGCGATCCGACAGGCGGCATGCTGCCGATCTTCATCCTGCCCGCCCGCAACGTGGCCGCCGGTGCGGCGCTGATCGTCGCGCTCGGCCTGCTCGCCGGGCTGATGCCGGCGGTCACCGCGATGCGGCTGAAGATCACCGACGCGCTGCGACGTACCTAGGAGGGCACGTGTTCAGCTGGATCGCCCAGACAATTGCCGTCACCGCCCTCAACCTGAAGACCATTCCGCAGCGGCTTGCCTCCTCCGCCGTTGCCATCGTCGGCATCGCCGGCGTCGTCATCGTGCTCGTTTCGGTCCTCTCGATCGCGCAAGGCTTCACCGCCGCGATGCGCGATTCGGGTTCGCCATCGCGGGCGCTGGTGATGCGGAGCGGCGCGGACAGCGAGATGACGAGCGGGCTGTCGGGGCCCGAGGTCGACATCATCAAGCAGGCGCCGGGCATACGGAACGACGGCCAGGCGGCCATGGCCTCGGCGGAGCTCTACGTGATCATCGATCTGCCGAAACGATCGACGAACACCGCCGCCAACGTGCCGATGCGCGGCATCGAGCCGACCGCTCCGCACGTCCGCGAGGAGGTCTCGATTGTCGAAGGCCGGATGCTGACCTTCGGCACCAACGAGATCGTCGTCGGCCGCGGCGCGAGCCGTCAGTTCGCCGGCCTCACCCTCGGCAACGAGGTGGTCTCCGGGCAGAACCGCTGGACCGTCGTCGGCATCTTCGAGGCTGACGGCGGCGTTGCGGAAACCGAGATCTGGTGCGACGCTCGGGTCTTGCAGGGAGCGTATCGCCGCGGCAACAGCTTCCAGGTGGTGCTCGCGCACCTCGACTCGACGAACACGTTCGACACCTTCAAGGACTGGCTCACCGCCAATCCCCAACTGAACGTCCAGGTGCGGCGCGAGACCGAATACTACGCGCAGCAATCGCGCGCGTTGAGCAGCCTGATTCGGACGATCGGCTTCGGCATTGCCGCTCTCATGGGCATCGGAGCGGTGTTCGGCGCGGTCCTGACCATGTACACCGCGGTCTCGACGCGCTCACGCGAGATCGCCACGCTCCGCGCGCTGGGCTTCAACGCCACGTCGGTGGTCGTCTCGGTGCTCGCCGAATCGCTCGCGCTCGCCACGCTGGGCGGCGCCATCGGCGGGCTGGGCGCCTACCTGGCGTTCAACGGCTACCAGACGTCGACGATGAACTTTCAGACGTTCAGCCAGGTGGCGTTCGCGTTCCAGGTGACGCCGCAGCTGCTGGTACTCGGGCTGGTGTACGCGCTCGGAATGGGACTGATCGGAGGGCTGCTTCCGGCGGTCAGAGCCGCGCGGTTGCCCATACCCTCGGCGCTGCGAGAACTCTAACCCTCTTCTTCGAACCCTTCTTCACCGAAGGGGTTCAGGCGGGTGGAGGGCCGAAGCGCCTCGCGGTAGTCGTAGAGCGGAAGGCCGGACACGTGACGCGGGTTCACGCAGCCCGGAGCCTTGGCCTCGAGCATGACGAGGACCGGGCTCCCGGCCGAACCATCCCGGAACCCGAGACGGCAACCACAGGAGAGGCGCGCGGAAGTGAAGCCCTTCAGCATGACGCTGCGAGGATCATACTACAGGAGCGCCTTGATCTCCTTTTCGAAGGTCTCCCTCGGCGCGATGCCCATGTGGCGCTTGCAGACCTTGCCGTCCTTCGAGATCAGGAATGACGCGGGGATGCCCCAGATAGGACCGTACGCGTCCTGCACATCTTCGCGCCCGAGCCCGAGCAGCACCGGATAGTTCATCTTGTACTCGGCCATGAACGGACGCGCCTTGTCGGCGGTGTCGTCTACCGAGTAGCCAATGACGACGAGATCCTTCTTGTACTTTTCCTGGAGATCGACGAAGCCTGGGATTTCCGCCTTGCACGGGCCGCACCACGTCGCCCAGAAGTTGAGGAGGATCACCTTGCCCTTGTAGGCACTCAGCTTGACGTCCTTGCCCTCGAGATCCTTGATCGCGAAATCGAGGTTGGCGGGCTTGGCGCTCGCCTCGCACGCGCCTGAGGCCTCCTCCGCGGCGCCGTCAGCATGCGATGCCACGGGCGCCATGCCGCTGACGATCGCGGCACCGGTATCGCCGCTACGTTCGGCCACGACGTCGTGCTGCCAGATGAACGGCACGCTGATCGCGAGCAGCGCAATGACCGTCGCCGCCATGGCGGCGAACCGAACCTTGGAGCTGGGCTGCTGATCCATCTCGTTATTCTGCACCATTCCGAAGATTGGATGCCATCGAGTGCAACCGGCCTCCGAGACCGGCGCTGCCAACGAGCACGTAGGTCCTACCGTCGCGGCTCCAGACGACGCCGTCCTGCCCCAGCAGCGTCAACTCCTCCGTGGGTCGCTCCAGGCCCGGCAGGATGAAGAGCGAAACGGCGTCGCCGCCAACCAGATAGAGGATATGGGCAGCCCGGCCGTCGCCATAGAGGCACCGCCGCACCGCGACGAGCCGCCCGTCGGGAGTTCCACCGGTCGCCGGGACCGCCAGGTCCCACCCGTAATCGGTTTTCAGTTCCGCCTCGGCGTCGGCGACCGTGACCGTCTCCCCATGGTCGTGGGGCTCGAGAACGAAGCACTTGAGATGATCGAGGGCCAGCTGAGCAGCCAGCACCACCGTCGAGCGCGAGGTCACGACCGGCAGCAGGACGGCTCCGGCCGCGAGCACGACCAGCGCCGCAGCCGCGAATGCCGAGACGCGGATGCCCCAGCCGCCCACCACCGCCGGCGGACGCTCGGCGGCCAGCCGAGCAGCGACTCGGGTCTCAAGGCCCGGCGGCACCACGCCGGACGCCGTCCGCCCCTGTGCGGTCAGCAGCCGGCGCACCGCCCTCTGCCGGGCGACGTCCTCGCGGCAGGCGGCACACTCGCTCAGGTGGGCCTCGACGAACCGACGGTCGTCGGCCTCGACGACCCCATCCACATAGGCCGCCAGCAGTAGATCCATCTCGTCGCAGCTCATATCAGCACAGCGGTTGGCCCCTCTTCTTAAGACGCACCCTGGCCGCCCTGGTTGCGCCCGGCCTCAGTCAGGGCCCGGTACAGCTGCCGTCTGGCCCTCGACAGCCGGGACATCACAGTACCGATCGGCACGTCGAGGATGGCCGCTATTTCCTGATAGCTCAATTCTTCCACGTCGCGAAGCCACACGGTTTCCCGGTAGGGCTGCGGCAAGTCGTCGAGCGCAGTGCGCAGGTCGTCGCTGAGCACGGCTTCGAGCAAGCCGGCTTCGGGGTTGTCGGTGGGGCGGTCAGCGCCGGCGCCCAGGTCGACGAGTTGCTCTACCGTTTCCGAGTCGGCTTCGACGCGAGCACGTGCCCGATCGCGGCGCTGGTTGCGCCAGGTGTTGTGCAGGATCGTGAACAGCCACGCCTTGAGGTTGGTGCCCGGCGTGAACCGCCGGCGCGCGCGGAACGCCTTGAGGTACGTGTCCTGGACGAGATCCTGGGCGGCGTCCCGGTTTCGCGCGAGCCGGACGGCCGACTGGTAGAGCGCCTCCAGAAACGTCAGGGCGTCGGTGGTGAACTGATCGGGGACGGCTGGCGGGTCGAACCGCCGTCGCCAGGGTGGCATCGCGAGATGACGGCCGTTCCAGCTCTGAAGACCCTGGAGGCTGAAGACGCTCCCGGGAAGAGGACGGGCCGCGTGGCCTCGTCACCAGTATAGGACAAGCACTGCCGGATCGAATCTTGCTCCCCGCGCCTGTGGCGCGGGCCCTCGCGTGTTTGCGGCCTTCGTCTCAGGATCAGTAAGATGCACCGAGGAGAACGGATATGCGGCTCACTATCCTGACCCTGCTGGCGGTACTCGCGGCCGCGGCGCCGGCAGCAGAGGCTCAGACGGGCTACATTCCCTACTACGGGAAGAACGCCATCCGGTACGACAAGTTCGAGTGGCACATCTACCAGACGGACCACTTCGAGATCTACTACTACCCGGAGATCGAGCCGCATCTCGAACGGATTGCTGGATACGCTGAGAGCGCCTATCAGCATGTCAGCTCGGAGCTGAAGCACGACCTCGCGTTCCGGGTGCCCCTCATCCTCTTCACCACCAGCTCCGAGTTCTGGCAGCAGAACGTCACGCCTGGCGCAGCGCAGGAAGGCGTCGGCGCGTTCGCCGAGCCAAGCCGCTCGCGGATCGTGATGCCAATCGACGAGCCCTCCGATCTCCTCTATCGCCTGATCACCCACGAGCTCACGCACGTCTTCCAGTTCGACATCATTCCGACCGGCCTGATTCGCCGCAACATGCCGCTGTGGACGATGGAAGGCATGTCGGACTACATGACCGGCTACTGGCGCCCCCTGGACCTGATGACGGTCCGCGACGCGGCGGTGTCGGACATCATCCCGAAGATGAGCGACATGCAGGACTACGGCGGGTTCAGCAACCCGCGCCTCATCTACAACCTCGGGCACGCCGCGTTCGAGTTCATGGAAGCGCGCTGGGGCAAGGAAGGCGTACGCCAGTACGTCTTCGCGCTGCGCCGCAGCGTCATCGGCGGCAGCGACGACGCCTACGAAGAAGCGTTCCAGATGTCGGCAGAGGAATGGGATCAGCAGTTCGATCGCTACATGAAGGAGCGGTTCAAGCCGTTCCGCGACAAGGAGCGGCCCGCCGACTACGGGCGCGACCTCGCGCCCGATCCGCGCAAGAGCCGCTTCAACAACGTGCTGTCGATCGAGCCATCACCGTCCGGCGATCTGCTCGCCGCGATGACCGGCAACGGCCGCGACCGCGAGCTCGACATCGTTCTCATCTCGACCAAGGACGGCGAGATCATCCGCAACCTCACCAAGGGCTTCGACCAGAGCATGGGGTTCGAGTACCTGGCGACGCCCGGCAGCCGCTGGAACTCGGTGCCGTGGATGTCGTGGAGCAACCAAGGCGACCGGCTGGCGTATTTCGTCCGGACCGAGAAGGACCGATCGCTGATCGTCCAGAACGTGGTCACGCGGAAGGTGGAGGTCCGCGTGCCGCTCAACAACGTCGACGCGCCGGAGTCACCGGACTTCTCACCCGACGGCAAGCTGATCGCCTTCTCCGGGATGCGCAACGCCGAGGCGCACATCTTCACGATCAATCTGGAGACGAAGGAGATCAAGCCGCTCACCACCGACAAGCTGCCGGCCTACGCGCCGACCTGGTCGCCGGACGGGAAATACCTCGTGTACCTCGCGCGAGTCAGCGGCAACGAGAAGATCTTCCGGATCGACGCCGACGGGCAGAATCAGCAGCAGCTCACGTTCGGCACGCACGACGATGGCGGGCCGCAATTCTGGGATCCGGACACTCTGGTGTTTCCGTCGACGGCCGTCAATCCGGCCGAGCCGATCGATCCGGAAGTCGCGCGCAACGGCCAGATCTACAACCTGTGGACGCTCAGTCTCAAGACCAAGGAGCTGAAGCAGTACACCGACGCGCTCACCGGCAACGTGTCACCAGTCGTGCTCCACGACGGGTCCGCCGTCCGGCTTGCGTTCGTCACCTATCTCAAGGGCGACTACGGCCTGCACATCCTCGAGCGCAAGGACGAGATCACCACCGTCGCCTCGGACGACTTCGGAGCCCCCGGCCCGATCATCGATTTCCAGGCGCCCCTCACCCACACGCTGGTCCAGGACAACGCCAAGAAGAAGGGCCGCTTCGAGAAGATGTTCCTAGAAGGGCGTCCACCGGTCGCGCTCGGAGTCACCAGCGGCGGCGATCTTTTCGGCGGGACCCAGGTCACCTTCACCGACGTCCTCGGCGACCAGCAGTTCAACCTGTTCGCCTCCTCGGTGTCGCAGTACCGCACCCTGTCGCTGTCGTGGCTGAACCTGGAGCGGCGCTTCAACTGGATGCTGCAGGGCTACTCGCAAACGCAGTTCTACTACGGCCAGGTCGGCGGCGTGTTCTACGACCCGGCATTCGCGGGCATCATCGATCGCGATCTCGCGGTCGCGACCAGAACGATGCGCGGCGGCACGGCCTACGGCATCTATCCGTTCAACCGCTATCGCCGGATGGAGCTCTACGGCGGCGTGAACCAGTACGTCGAGGAGTTCGCCGACCAGGGGCTCGAGCTCTACTCGCAGCAGTACCAGGAGCAAGTCTACGGCCGGCAGCTGTTCAACAACGGCTACCAGATGCCGCTGGGCGCGGCGTTCGTGCAGGAGACGACGGTCTTCCGCGAGTTCGGGCCGCTCACCGGCAGCACCATGCGCCTCGCGTACGAAATCGCGCCGAAGATCGGCAACTCGCTGTCACGCCAGACGATGGACGGCGACGCCCGCAAGTACTTCCGGTTGGGCGCGACCGGCCTGCTCGCGCTCCGCGCCAAGGGCTTCAAGAGCTGGGGCCCGAACCCGAGCTTCATGTATTTCGGCGGCAACAGCGAGCTGCGCGGCTACGACTACCTGTCGTTCGCCGGCCAGAACGCGTTCTTCCTGAACGCCGAGCTTCGTTTCCCGCTGATCGAAGCGATGGCCACGCCGATCGGCATCCTCGGCGGCGTCCGCGCGTCGTTCTTCGCCGGCGTTGGCGGCGCGTCGTGGTCGCCCTGCACCGACTTCCACTGCGCGACCGACAACTTCAAGGTATTCGCGAACAACACCCAGGTGGAGCGGCCGATCATCGGCTACAACATCAACCGCGAGCCAATCTACGGGGACCCGATTGTCGTCGACGGGCTCCGCTTCCAGGACGCGCGGGCCAGCTACGGCATCAGCCTGATGACCTTCGCGCTCGGCTTCCCGATTCACTTCGACTGGTCGTGGCGGACGCTGATGAACCGCGAGTGGGAGGACGTGGTCTATTCCTACGACGCGGTCATCGACGGCTGGAGCGGGCGCGCCAGCGAGTGGTTCAGGCGGCCGAAGTTCTCGGTGTGGATTGGGTACGACTTCTGAGGGTGTCTGCGTCCCATTGTCGATTGAGGATTGACGACTGACGACTTATTGACGATTCGAGGATTTGGGCATTGCGGCATTCGATTGACGATTGCCGCAAATGAACGATTGACGGTTGAGGGAATCATGATTGACGATTCCGCAATCGCCAATCGCCAATCGCCAATCATCAATCGCGATTCAGCCAATCGCCAATCGGACAATGCCCCATTCATCAATCGAATGGCGCAATCGGCAAATCAGCGGATCGTCAATAAATCGTCAATCGTCAGTCGTCGATCGTCAATGGACGCTGACGCGCTCGAGCCCGACTAGTTAGCGGTGGAGGGCGAGAGTCTCAGCTGACTTCTGTCCATGTCGAGCGCGACGCGGTACGGGGCCAGGAACTTGTGGCCGACGATGCCGCCGACCTCGTAGCCGAGCAGCACGCTGGGAGCGCGCAGGTTGAGGACCACCACCGAGAAGTTCTTGTAGTCGATCGAGTCGCCGAATCGGAGTCGCTGGCCGGGCAGGAGGAAGGCGTCGCGATCCCAGCCCGATGTACCGTAGACCCGCAGGTTGATCTTGCGCGTCGGCCGCGCGTCGATCGCCTCGGCAGTGGCGGTGCTGATCGAGATCACCTCGCCGCCGGTGTCAACCACGAAGTAAGTCGGGTGCTTCTCGTTGATCAGCCCCTTCACCAGCGACAGGCGGTGGTGCCGCATCGGCAGGCGGATGTCCGCGGCCTCGTCGGGCAGGTGCCGGGCCATGGTCAGCTTGTGGGTGCCGTAGTCGATGACCATCGACAGGCCGAGCGACAGCGGCGAGAAGCTCTCGGTTTCCCGCTTGGGCAGGCCCCGCAACGCCGGCGCCTTGATCATCACCGGCACGTTCGTCATCCGCAGCGTGCCGATCTCGAACGAATCAAGCCGGCCCAGTTGCAGCCCGCGCAGCCCGACTTCCCCGACTCCGGCGCTGAGCGTGTAGGTGATCGGCCGTACCGCCGCCGAGGACGCGGTCTGGCGTGAGATCGTCGTCTGCTCCGAGCCGGTGTCGAGTACGAAGTCCTGCGGGTTCTGGTTGTTGACGCGCGCCCGCACGATCACCTTGTCGTCCACCAGCTTGAAGTCCACGGTGTGGAGCTGCTCCGCGGCCCGGTCGTCGAGGGCAATCGGCTCGCGCTCGCCGAACGACTTCAGGAACCGGATCTGGGCGCGCGACCACGCGGCCTTCTCGCTGCGATCCTTGTTGGGCAGGAGGTTGACGTAGTTCGTGTAGGCGGCGGCCGCCTGCTCGTAGCGGCGCATGCGCTCGAAGATGGCGCCGACGGTATGGTGAATCTCGGGGTCGCGGGGCGATTCCTTGAGCGCGGCCTGAGCCGCGTTCATGGCGTCATCGAGCAGATTGTGCGAGGCGAGGGCGCGGGCCAGGCCGTGGAGGCCGCGGGACAACGACGGCACGCGGGAGAGCGCGTCGCGGTATTCGGCCTCGGCCTCGTCGAACGATCCCACCGACCACAACGCGTCGGCGTGCACCGTCATCGCCTCGGGATCCTGCGGCGCCATCGAGGTCAGCGCCTGCGCCTCGCGCTGCGCCTCGGTGAACTCGCCGATGCGGAGCGCCGACTTCACCATCCCGATGCGGGCCGGCACCGCGATGGTGCGATCGTCGGATTCCGCGGCGCGGCGGAACGCTTCGAGCGCCTCCGCGTAGCGGGTCTCATCGAAGAGCAGCGTGCCGATCTGAAATTGCACCGCGGCGTCGGCTGGTGCGCCTCCCCGAGCGCTCACGGCCAGCGCCGCGCTCAGAGCGAGGACCACGAGAGGCAGGCGGGATCGAGTCGGCATACCACACCCTCTTGGACGCGCAGACCCGATCCGGGGGGCGCACCCCGGACCGGCCGGAACCTGGAACGGCGCCTATCTTACTTCTGATAGTGAGCCGCGTTCACGTCGATGTAGTTCTTCCACTTTTCAGGCACCTCGTCCAGGGCGAAGATGGCCTCGACCGGGCAGGCCGGCACGCAGGCGCCGCAGTCGATGCACTCGTCGGGGTGGATGTAGAGCATCGTCGCACTCTCGAAGTCACCCTCGTCCTTGCGGGGGTGGATGCAGTCCACCGGGCAGACGTCGACGCACGCCGAGTCCTTCGTGCCGATGCAGGGTTCACAGATGATATAGGCCACGCTCAATCTCCTCCAGGGTGACAAACGACGGGCTCGGGCCGGCTCACGCCGTGCCCTCGAGGGCCGGCGGCAGGTATCCGAGCCGCATGGAAATGCGGCGCGCGAGGTCCCACACGCCGCGATGCAAATCTGTAAGGATGGGCCGGTCGTCGACGCCGTGCCCGAACAGCCCGACTCGCGCCACTTCCCGTCCCGTGTAGTCCGCAACCGGCGCGCAGGTGCAATAGAGCCGCTGCGACGTCTCCGGCTCCACCGCGGGCGGACCGAGCCGCACGACGATTCGTTCGGGATCCGCCACTTCGTCGCGGCGCGTCAGC
Source organism: Vicinamibacterales bacterium (assembly GCA_035495795.1). GTDB lineage: Bacteria > Acidobacteriota > Vicinamibacteria > Vicinamibacterales > UBA2999 > VFZN01. Next base: position 20,224 of record DATJFF010000120.1, on the reverse strand, counting down.
TTCAGGCAGCTCAGCCGTCGAGTGCCTTGAGTGGCCGGGAAGTAGAGCGAACAGTGCGACGGCATCTCGCGCCCGTACAGGGTGTGCATCGCCACCTCATCCGGACCGGATCGCCACAGGTAGGTCACTTCGCCAGCGGCAGGAATGGCAATGAAGCCGCGGTGCGAGGTCGCCAGCACGTACTCCCGCATCGCCGGGTACGCGTGCAGCCGTATCTCGGATCGACCGAGGGCCTTGAAGCTCAGGTCGAGCATCTTCAGCGTCAGCGCGTAGCGCTGTGTCTCTTCGTCCTGGCGCACGTAGCCACGCCGCTTGAGCACGCTCAGGAGGCGATGGACCGTGGACGGCGGCTGCCGCAGCGTCCGCGCCAGATCCGACAGGCTTGCGCCCCGCGGCTGCCCGCCCAACACCTCGCACACTTCAAGCGCTTTTTCGATCGAGGTGGTCCCGAGTCTGGGGTTGTCGTGGCCCTTTTCCATTCCGTGGAATGTCGTTTCAAATATGATCGGCCTCGCCCCTTCTTCCTGTCAAGGTAGAAGCGCGACCAACAGCTCACGCGAATTTTGCGCAGGCCCCTTGCTCGAACTTTCGCGCTTCGCGCCGATTCGAGCCGGATCGGCGGGCTGATGGATGCTTCACTCAAGTGAACTGAGGGGTTAGGATCGAGCGCTCCAACCGTGTCGCAATCGTTGATTGGCAGGACTCTCGGGCACTATCGCATCACCGACCAGTTGGGCGCGGGTGGCATGGGCGTGGTGTATCGGGCACAGGACACCCGCCTCGGCCGACAGGTCGCCATCAAGGTGCTGCCAGCGACCGACGCGTCGAAGAACGACGCGGTGGAGCGCTTCCGGCGTGAGGCGCGGACCGCCTCATCGCTCAACCACCCGAACATCTGCACCATCTACGGCTTCGACGAGCAGGATGGTGAGTGCTATCTCGCGATGGAGCTGCTCGACGGCGAGCCGCTCGATTTGCGGCTGGGCGGCCGGCCGCTGGACCTTCGCGCCATGCTCGACATCGCCGTGCAGGTGGCTGACGCCCTCGATGCCGCGCACACCGAGGGAATCCTTCACCGTGACGTCAAGCCGGCGAACATCTTCATCACCCGCCGCGGCCAGGTGAAAGTGCTCGATTTCGGCCTCGCCAAGCTCACCACCGAGCGGCGGCTCTCGACGCCGGGCGACATCCTCGAGACCCGCGCCGAACACTTCACCAGTGCTGTAGGCACGACCGTCGGCACCGTCGCCTACATGTCGCCGGAGCAGGCGCGCGGCGAAGCGCTCGATCCCCGCACCGACCTCTTCTCGTTCGGCGTCGTGCTCTACGAAATGGCGACCGGTCGCCAGAGCTTCCCGGGGCACACCACGGCGGTCGTGTTCGACGGCATCCTCAACCGGGAGCCGCTCCCGCCGAGCACGATCAACCACGCGCTTCCCGGCGACCTCGACCGGATCATCGCGAAAGCCCTCGACAAGGATCGGGAGCTCCGCTACCAGACTGCCGCCGACCTGCGTGCCGACCTCCAGCGGCTTCGCCGCGATTCCGGAACCCGCGTCATCGCCGCCAGCGGCGCGACGAGCGTCGCCTCCGTCGTGGACAAGCCCAGAGAGTCCAGCGTCGTGTCCTCATCGCCGGCTGCTGGCGTTTCGGACCCGGTTGGTTTACCGCCGGTTCCCGCGGTCGCACCCGTTTCTAAACCGTCAAGCCATGCTCGACCGGCAGCGGAGAACGCGACCGCCGCGGCCCCGCGCTCGAACCTGTTCGGGGTGGGCGTCGCAGCGCTGGCAGTGCTCGTTCTGCTCTCCGCGTTTTTCGTCATGAGCCGGCGGCCCGCCGTATCCGCACCGGACCCCGCGGCGTCTCCCGCGCCCGAGGCGACGGCGGACGTGAGCGCCGCGCCACCGCCCGAATCGTCCGCTCCGCCTCTTGCGGCCGATGTCCCGTCCTCGCCGCCGGCTGCATCCCCGACAACCGCAGATACCGCCAGCCCGCCGGCGTCACTGGCATCGTCTGCGCCGGCAGTGAAACCTGCCACGAAATCGCCGGCGCCCGCGAAAGACCCGGCCCCGCCAACGTCGAAGCCGGCACCGGCCGCGGCCTCGAAAGACATCGAAGCGCGCGAGCGGTTGGATGTGGCTCGGGCCAAGCTCGGGAACAACCTGATCGATCAGGCCGTTGCGGACCTGCGCCAGATCGTTGTCGATTACCCGCGGTCCGAGATCGCTGTCGAAGCGTCGTTCCTGGCAGCGGAGACCCTCGAGAAAGCCGGTCGCGTCGACGACGCGATGGCTGTGTACGTCGAGTTCGATCGCCGCTTCGCCGGCAACCAACGCGTGGCGCAGAGCAAACTGCGGCGGGCGCGGCTCCTGCAGAACGCCAAGGCCCAGCCTCGCCAGACCGAGGGCTATCAGCTGCTGGGCGAGATCGCTCGCGACTTCCCCGGCACGCCCGAGTCCCGGTCGGCGCTGCAGGCGAAGCGCCAGATCGAAGCGCAGCGCAAGCAGTTGAAGGGCGTCGATCCCGTGCTGCAGGTCGAGGTGCCGGCGCTGCTCGTGACGCTTCGCATGATTTCGGATCAGTTCCCAGGCGAGGCGCAGACGATGATCGCGCTGAATCAGCTGGCGCTCGGCTACGAGGACATGAACCAGTACCAGGCCGCCGCCGAGGTGTGGGAGCACATGGCCGCGCAGTTCCCGGGGAACCCTGCCGAAGTCTGGTTCCGGCTTGGCGAGCTCTACGAGCGGCGCCTGCGCAACGCCGAAAAAGCGCGCGCCGCGTACGAGAAGGTCCCGCCCGACTCGCCTCGTTACAAGGACGCCCAGCAGCGGCTCAAGCGGCGCTGAGCTCAGCGCGTCTTGATCTCGACCTTGCCGGTGACCACGTCGATCGAGATCACCGGCTCTCCCTTCCCCAGCGTCGCCTCGCTCCAGCGCGGCCCCCACGTGTCGCGGGTCGTCAGCGGGATGTCCGACTGAATCGTCCCGTTCAGGGCAAGGGCCATGACGCGCGCGTCGGCTGGCGCGCCGGGCATCTGCAGCCGAACGTCGCCGCTGAACGCTCGCAGACGGAGCAGGCCGTTCGGGCTGAGCCGCGCCTGCTTGAGCGTGATCGACCCGACGCTCGTCTCCAGGCGCAGCGCGCCGGAGACATCCGTTCCGTCGATCGGCCCGCGCCGCACGTCGGCAGTCAGGCTGCCGCGAAACTTCTCCACCGCCAGCTTGCCTTCGACGACGCGGACGCGCTCGACGGTGATTGAGGTGGGCACGCGCAGGACGACCTCGGCGCGCAGCGCCGGGTCGGTGTTGCCGGAGGCCTGGACGATGCGGACGGTCACGCGCTCAGGGGTGTCCTCGACGACGAACGGAATCGCGTCCAGCCCGTCCGGGGTCGGCGCCACCCGCTGCACGGCAACCTCGACGTCAGGACGATCGCCGCCGAGAATGCGGACCTCGCCGACCGTCACCTCGAGAACGAGTACCCGTTCGGGCGACCACGGAAACGTGCGGGTCTGTCGATCGGTGGCGGCGGTGACCGGTGCCGCAACGGTCAGGATCAGGAGCAGCAGAACGGTGCTCCGCATCCGGCGATTATACTGGCCGCACGTGTTCCTCGTCCCGCTGCTCCACCTGCTCGCCTGCGTGCTGCTGGTCGCCACGCACGCGTTTGCGCAGGGACTGCCGACCGAGGCGATCTCGGTCGCCAACGGCCGCGTCGTGTTCGGCGGCGAGGTCTTCGTCACCGCCGGTGAGGAAGATCCAGGCTGGTTCAACTACACCGGCTACGAATACAACGCGCTGCGCAACTTCCGGGCATCGCTCTCCACCGAGGTGCGGCCGTCGAGCCACGTCCAGTTCCTTGCCGAGATCCGTCTCGATCACGGCGAGCACCTGTCCGCGTACGCGATGTTCATGCGGGTCAGGCCGTGGCCAGAGCGCCGCTTCGATGTCCAGGTGGGACGCGTGCCTCCCACGTTTGGTGCGTTCACTCGCACGATCTACGCCTACGAGAACGTGGTCATCGGCCAACCGCTCGCATACCAGTACCTGCTCAGTCTGCGGACGGACGCGGTCCCCTCGAATGCCGACGACTTGCTGGTGCAGCGAGGCAGTGGCTGGCTGACGCAATATCCAGTCGGGAGCAGCGAGCGAACGACCGGGCTTCCGGTGTTCAACAACAATCGTTATGACACCGGCGTCCAGGTCCACGGCGTGAAGGGACCGTTCGAGTGGACCGGGGCGGTGACGACGGGCTCGCTGTCGGATCCGCGGCTCTCGGACAACAACGGCCGGCCGCAGCTCGCCGGACGCGCGATCGTGCAACTCGGACCGGCCATCAAGGTCGGAGCCTCGGGGGCCCGCGGTGCGTGGCTGGACAACTCGCTCAATCCGGATCTGCCACGCGGCGAAACCGCCAGCGACTTCCGCCAGGCGGCCTGGGCGGTCGATGCCGAAGCGTCCGCCGGTCGCTGGCTCGCCCGCGCCGAGTTCCTGCAGTCGTCGTGGCAACTCCCCGAGCTCGGCACGCCGTACATCACCGCGCCAATCACCGCGCGCTCGCTCATCGTCGAGGCGCGGGTCAAGCTGCTGCCGTCGCTGTCGATCGCCGGTCGCGGCGACGTGCTCACCTTCGACGACCTGGCCGGTTCGAGGGAGACGCTGCCCTGGGAGGCGCCGACCCGGCGGTTCGAAGGCGCGCTCACCTTCAAGGTCACGCGGAACGTGAACTTCAAGACAGCCGTGCAGTGGAACAAACGCGATGGCGGCCGCGTCCGCCACGACACGCTGCTGGCCGGTCAGATCGTGTACTGGTTCTGATCGCATGCGACTGACGGCCCGTCTTGCGATCCTGCCCTGCGCACTGGCCGCGACGGCGCTCATGGCGGACGGGTCTGCGGTCGGGGCGTCGGCGGCGGCGCAATCCGGCGGCACCGGTGGCATCCGCGGCCGGCTGGTGCTGTCGCGAACTCCGCGAAGCAACGAGCGCCGGCCGGAGGTGGCCAGCCCCGGCGCGGCAGGTCCCCGCGATCGACCGGACCTCAGGGTGGGCGTGGTCTACCTGGATCAGGCGCCTCGCGCCGCCTTCGAGGAGCCCCGGCCGGCGCGGGCGACGATGGATCAGCGCAATGAGCGCTTCGTGCCGCACGTGCTGCCGGTCATGGTCGGGACCATGGTGGACTTCCCGAACAGCGATGCCACCTACCACAACGTGTTCTCGCTCTCGCGTGCCAAGCGCTTCGATCTCGGTCGGTACGCGTCGGGAAACACGAAGAGCGTCCGGATGGACCGGCCCGGCGTCATTCGCGTGTTCTGTGACATCCACTCGCACATGAACGCGTTCATCCTGGTCTTCGCGCACCCGTTCTTTGACACCACCGATCCCGAGGGACGCTTTCAGCTGGCAAACGTGCCGCCCGGGACGTATACCGTTGTCGGGTGGCACGAGGGTGAACCGCGGGTGACCCGGCCGGTGACGGTGACCGGCGGCGCCTGGACCGACCTCGACCTGCTGGAGCCATGATCCGCCCCCTGCGGTCGCTGTCGAATCGCATCTTCCTGGCGAGCGTCCTGCTCGCGGCGCTCTCGATCGGCGCGGCGCTGTTCTTCGTGCGGGCCCGGCTCAGCCTGGAGACGCAGCAGGCCCTCGATCGCGATTTGCAAACCGCGGCGAGTCTCGCCGACCAGCAGCAGGCGGCGCTGTTCGACACCTTCACCCGATCGGCCCGCCTGCTCGCGGACCTGCCGCGCTTCAAGGCCGCCGTTGACACCGGTGATCCGCCGACGGTGCAGCCGATTGCCGAGGAGTATCTCGAACAGCTGAAGGCGGACACGCTGCGCGTCGAGGGCCAGCGGGGAGCCCTGCTCGCGGCCGTCGATCGCGAAGTGCGTGGCGTGCTCCGGGAGGTGACCGTACCGATCCGGGTCGACCAGGATCGTCTCGGAACGCTGGTCGTCGGCTACGTGCTCGACGAACGCCGGGCCAACGAGCTCGGCGCCCTGACCGGGGCCGAGATCGCGTTTGCCGATGACGGCCGGGTCCTGGCGTCGACGCTTGGCGACGAGGCGCTCGCGGTCCTGAACGGCATCGACTTCGATACCAAACCCGAGACGCTGTCGATCGGCGGCACCGACTACGTGCTGCTCGCCCGCCCCCTCCATCCCGAATCGAGCGTCCATCCCGCCTCGGTGATCGTCCTCCACTCGCTGACGGCGCGGCTCGAGACGCTCGCCGCGATCCAGACCTTCCTCGTCGGCCTGGCAGTCGGCTCGGTGCTCCTCGCGGTGGGCCTGAGCTTCGGGGTCGCCCGCACCGTCACCCGGCCGCTCGCCCGTATCACCGACCACATGCGGCAGGTCGCGCGCAGCGGCGATCTCACGCGCAAACTCACCCTCGCCGAAGACGATTGGTGGCCGGACGAGGACACGCAGGTATTGGCCCGCACGTTCAACAGCCTGACCGAGGCCATCGCGCGATTCCAGCGTGAGGTAGCCCAGCGCGAACGGCTGTCGGCCCTCGGCCGGATGTCCACGGTCATCGCCCACGAAGTTCGCAATCCGCTGATGATCATCAAAGGCGCGCTGCGCACGATCACCCGGCCGGGAATCGATCCGGCGGATCTTCGAGACGCCGCCGGCGATATCGACGAAGAGATCGCGCGGCTGAACCGCCTGGTCCACGAGGTTCTCGATTTCGCCCGGCCGATTCGCTTCGAGTGCGCGCCCACCGACATCAATCGCCTCTGCGAAGAAGCGGTGCGGGCCGTCTCCGTCAACGGCCAGCCGGTGCCGCGGCTCGATGGCGGACACGTCCCCGCGGTCATCACCGATCGCGAGCGGATTCGAACGGTGCTCGTCAACCTGCTGACCAACGCCCAGCAGGCGGTGGCAACCGCCGGCGCGGACGCCGATACGATCGCCGTCTCGACGATCCGGTCGGGCGCCTCAGGAATCATCATCGCGGTCAGGGACCGCGGCCCGGGGATTGCGCCCGATGATCTCGGGCACATCTTCGATCCATACTTCACCACGCGGCGGGGTGGCACCGGCCTGGGACTCGCGATCAGCAAGAACATCGTCGAGGGGCTGGGTGGGACGCTGACCGTCAACAGCCGGCCCGGCGAGGGCACCGAGTTCCGGATCGAGCTCGGTCCCGAGCCACCGGAGCAGACCCACTGACATGTCCGGCACCATCCTTCTCGCCGACGACGAAGAAAAGATTCTCAAGACGCTCGGCCGGGCCCTGCGCGACGAGGGCTACGACGTCGCGACCGCGCCCTCGGCAAGGGAAGCGACGCGATTGCTGGCCGAGCGCACCTTCGACCTGCTCGTCGTCGACTACCTGATGCCCGACCGGACCGGCCTGGACGTGATTCGCGATCTCGTCGCGTCCACGGCTGAAGCGGAACGTCCGGCGATGGTGATGATGACGGCTCACGGCAGCATCGAGAGCGCCGTCGAAGCGATGAAGTTGGGGGCCCGCGACTACCTGCAGAAGCCGTTCGAGGTAGACCAGCTGCTGGTGCTCACCCGACGGGCGATCGACGATCACCGGGCCAGGCTCGGGCTCCGCTACCTGCTCGACGAGCGAGACGACGAGTTCGGCCATTACGGCATCGTCGGCACCAGCCGGGCGGTCCGCGACCTGCTGGCTCGGGCCGAGCGCGTCGCCGAGTCGAAGAGCACGGTCCTGCTGACCGGCGAGACCGGCACCGGCAAGGAACTGGTCGCGCGCGCGATTCACGCGCGGAGCGCTCAGCGGGATCGGCCGTTGATCAAGGTGAACTGCGCCGCGATTCCCGAAACGCTGCTCGAGTCCGAACTGTTCGGGCACACACGCGGCGCCTTCACCGGCGCGATCTCGTCCAAGAAGGGCCGATTCGCGCTCGCCGATGGCGGCACGATCTTCCTCGACGAGATCGCGACCGTCAGCCCGGCGGTGCAGGCCAAGCTGCTTCGCGTCCTGCAGGAGCGCGAGTTCGAACCGCTCGGCTCAGAGCGGACCGAGAAGGTCGATGTTCGGGTGATCGGTGCGACCAACCGCGACCTGCGGCAGCTCGTCACCGAGGGCAAGTTCCAGGAAGACCTCTACTATCGCCTGAACGTCATCCCGATCGCGCTGCCGCCCCTGCGCGATCGCCGCGAGGACATTCCGCTGCTCGTCGAGCACTTCGTGCGGCGGTTCGCGTCGAGCACCGGCAAGCCCATCGACGGGGTCGAGAAGAGCGTGCTCGACGAGCTGATCCGTTACGACTGGCCCGGCAATGTTCGGGAGCTGGAAAACACGATCGAGCGCGCGGTGGTGCTGGCCGGCGGCACGTGGTTGACCCGCGAGACAGTGTGGCTGATGGGCGCAGTTGCGCCGGCGCAGAGCGTTGGGCTGCCGTCGCTCCGCCTGCACCAGAACGTCGAGTGGACCGAGCGCGAGACCATCCGGCGCGCGCTCGATCGTGCGCGCGGCGTGAAGAAGGACGCCGCCGAGCTGATGGGGATCAGTCAGCGGGCGCTCAGTCATTACCTCCTGAAATACCGGGACTCGCTCTGACGCATCCGTTCGCTCCTGCCCTTTCGCAACCCGTAAGCAGTTACTGCCTGCGTGTGCGTCGCGGATCTCGATCCTACGTAATTCGGGGGTAAACACGCCCGAACAGGCCCGGCATCGCGTTTGCTCCAGAACGGCCGCGAGTTCGCGGCGCTTTCCCCGGGCGCCGCCTCGAAAAGCCGTGGCGGGGACGGCGCACCTGCTCGAGGTCACAGTTCCGTGTCTGGTCAGCAGGCCCCCGCCACGGCCCTGACATCACGCACGCGCGCCGCGTGCGGGATGGTGGGAGTCTTTGGGATGACGCGACCATGGAAATATCTGATCGCGGCTGCTGCCTTGACGCTCGGGAGTGCGGCCTGCGATGAGAAACTGAGTGACGTAGCGGGGCCGACCCCAGACCTTCAGCCGACCTTCTCGAGCATCCAGCAGAACATCTTCAATACGACCGACAGCAGCGGCCGACAGGCCTGCATCACCTGCCATATCGCTGGCGGCCCGGGCGGATTCATGCCGCTCACCGAAAACGTCTCGTACGGCAACCTGGTGGGACGCACCTCGCCCAACAAGTCGGGCGCGATCCGCGTGATCCCCGGCGATCCCGATAACAGCTATTTGATTCAGAAGATCGAAGGCGCGCCGGGGATTGTCGGCGAACGGATGCCGCGGACCGGCGGCCCGTTCCTCACGTCGGGCCAGATCTCTATCATCCGGCAGTGGATCGCGCGGGGCGCGAACAACGACTAGGGAGACACCGTGACCCAACTCGCACGCCACATGCTGCTCGCGCTTCTCATCACGATCCTGGCCGCGCCGCTCGCCTGGGCGCAGGCCCAGCCCCCGGCGCCGTCCCCGGCAGCCGACGAAGAGGATCCGGACCTCGAAGTGAACGTGTCGCAACCCGACTTCACATTACAGGACCTGCCCACCAACCTCCGGCTGCCGAAAGGAAAGTTCGCCTTCCGGGTGACGCACCGGTTCTCGCGGCCGCTGGCCGACGGTGACTTCGGCGATCTGCTCGCCGATTTCTTCGGCTTCGACTCCGGAGCGCTGATCGGGCTCGAGCTGCGCTACGGCCTGTGGAGAGGCGCGCAGATTGGCATCAACCGGACGTCGAACCGTGACATCCAGATGTTCACGCAGTACGAGCTCACCAATCAGCAGCACTTTCCCGTCGGGATCAGCGCCTGGGGCAGCATCAACGGCACCAACAATTTCCGGGACAGTTACTCGCCGGCGCTGGGCGCGGTGATCTCGCGCGAGCTGGGCCCGCACGGCGCGCTCTACGCGCAGCCGATGTGGGTGAACAACAGCAATCCCGAGCCGAAGGAGCTGGTGGAGGACAACGACACGTTCATGCTCGGCCTTGGCACGCGGCTGCGGGTCCGCCCGTCGGTGTACGTGACCGCCGAATTCGCGCCGCGGCTGGGCGGCTATGAGCCCGGCGAAGCGCTCATGAGCTTCGGCGTCGAGAAGCGCATCGGCGGCCACTCCTTCAGCCTGAACTTCTCCAACAGCTTCGCGACGACGATGGCTCCAATCGCCCGCGGCGGGAACAGTAACGACGACTGGTATATCGGCTTCAACATCGCGCGAAAGTTCTATTAGGCTGAGGCCGGCGGGCCGGCGGAGGGTTCGAGATGACGCACGGGTGCGGACGATGGGTACGAGGTGTCGCGGTGGCGATGCTCCTCGGGGCGGCTATGGCGTGCGGCGGCGGTGGCTCCCCCACCTCGCCGACGCCGCCGTCCACGGGTGGCGGCGGTTCGAGCGGCGCCGCGGATTCCGCGACCATCACTATCACCAGTGACGGCGTGGTCTCGCCATCGACGGTCACCATCCGGCAGGGCGGGCGCGTGACCTTCATGAACAGCTCGGCGCGCAATCACGAGATGAACTCGGACCCGCACCCCACGCACGAGGATTGCCCTCCCCTGAACGACATCGGATTCCTCACACCAGGCCAGTCGCGAACCAGCGGCAATCTCAACGTCGTCCGGACCTGCGGCTTCCACGACCATAACGAGCCGTCGAACATCAGCCTGCAGGGGCGGATTACGATCGTCGCTCAGTAGTCGTAGACGCCCTTCCCCACCTTCCGGCCGAGACGACCGCCCTTGACGTGCTGCTCGAGCAGCGGGCAGGGGCGGAACTTCTCGCCAAGCGTCCGGTGCAGGTACTGCAGGATGCTCAGGCGGGTATCGAGCCCGACGAGATCGCCGAGCTCGAACGGGCCCATCGGGTGATTGAGCCCCAGCTTCAGCGCCTTGTCGATGTCGCGGGCTGAGGCGACGCCCTCCTGGAGCATGTAGAACGCCTCGTTCCCGATCATCGCGTTGATCCGGCTGGTGATGAAGCCAGGCGACTCCTTGATCAGGACCGTCTCCTTCCCCATCTGGGCCGCGACGTCCATCATCACCGAGACCGTCTCGTCCGAAGTCTCGAGCGCCCGCACGACCTCGACCAGCTTCATCTTGTGGACCGGGTTGAAGAAGTGCATTCCCCCCATCCGGCCGGGATCTCTCAGCACCGCGGCCAGCTCGGTGATGCTGAGCGCCGAGGTGTTCGACGCGATGACGGCTTCGGCCGGCGCTGTCGCTTCGACCGCGGAGATCAGCGCGATCTTGAGGTCCACCCTCTCGGGCGCTGCCTCGATGATCACATCGGCCTTGGCCACCGCCTCGCCGACACTGGTGGTCGCGGTCAGGCGATCGAAGGTGACGTTGCAGTCGCCCTGGGACATCTTCCCGAGGTCGACACCCTTCTTGAGGATCGCCATGACCTGCCCGACCGAGATGTCGAGCTGCGTCTGCGAGATGTCATACAGGCGCGTCTGGTAGCCGGCCACCATCGCGGCGTGCGCGATGCCATGCCCCATCGTCCCCGCACCGAGTACTGCAACCGTCTTGATCATCTGTCCCCTGCCAAGAGAAACCACGAAGACACGAAGGGAATCACGAAGTTCACGAATTCTATCGGGGAATGCACGCGGGACACCCCCAAAAGTCTTCGTGCGTCCTTCGAGCTCTTCGTGCCTTCGAGGTCTATTTTCCGCGGAAGTGCGGCTTGCGCTTCTCCAGGTTGGCGCGAATGCCCTCCTGGGCGTCGTCGGATTCGAACAGCCGCTGCTGCAGCTCGCGTTCGAGAGCGAGCGCGTCGTGGAAGCTCACTTCCAGGCCGGTCTGGACGGCGCGCTTGATGTGGCCGACGGCCTTGCTCGCGCGATGTGGCGGAGTGAACTGCCGCGCGTAGTCCAGCAACGCATCGAAAAAGCTGCGGCCGTTCAGTTCGCGCTCGCCCCACACGTGGTTGACCAGGCCCATCTCGCGCGCCTCTTCGAACGAAAAGAGCGAGCCAGTAGCCATTAGCTCAATGGCCCGCGCCTTGCCGACCAATCGTGCCAGCCGCTGCGTGCCTCCAGTCCCTGGCAACACCCCGAGCGCCACTTCCGGCAGCCCGATCTTCCCGCCGCCCTGCCGCGCGATCCGGATGTCCGCCGCCATCGCCACTTCGAGCCCGCCGCCAACCGTGTGCCCGTTGAGCGCGGCAACCACCAGCTTCGGCGTCTGTTCCAGACGGCTCATCGTCTCGTTCGCGTGAAGGCAGAAGAAATACTTGAACGCGGGATCGGCGTCCTTGAGCATTCCGATGTTGGCGCCGGCGCAGAAAAACTTCTCGCCTGCGCCGGTGATGACGATGACGTGTACCGCGGCATCCATGCGCGCGGCCAGAACAGCATCGTCGATCTCCCGCATCATCTCGTAGGAGTAAGCGTTCGCGGGCGGATCATTGAGCGTGAGGACCGCCACGCCGTCGGTAACCGTGAGGGTGATGCGTGTATAAGGCATCGTCTGTGTCGGGAACGATTGAAAGCATTTCTTCGGGATAACACTCGCGCGATCGGGAGCGAAACGCGGGAGGGAGTGTCCCGTTCGAAGCGACCGGCGGCCTGCCGGACAGTCCCAACGGCGATACTCTCCCGAAGTGCATCAGCCCTCCCGACCGGCGAAGCCGCTCCCGACCAGCGCCGGCCTACAGTTCGGTCCGCACGTATTCGAAATCAAGCGGTAACCGGTTGATGCCCCGGGCCGGCGGCGCGATGTAGTTGGCAAACTGCCCCGGCTTGTAAACCGGTGTGGCCTGGATGCTATGCAAGTACGCCTTGTCCTCCGGCGACGGCAGCCACTCGTGCTTCCGGCGATCCCACTCCTCGGGCGTCAGCGGATTGCCAAGCGGATCGAAGTGCTTGCCGGCGAACACGCCGACCTTGCGATTGAACTTCCGTGACGGCAGCGCGATGCGATCGGACATGCCGTGGGCTTCGAGCACCCGCTTGTTCCAGCGATCGACCCCCGCCTGGCAGTCGCCGACATACCAGTCGCGCAGCACCTCGTTGAGGGCGTTGCGCATCGGCACTTCCTGGCGGATGATCCGGCCGCTGTCGTCCAGCATGTCGAGCATATACATGTTCGCGGCAAGGACGTGATCGTCCTCGTACCTGTCCTCCTCGGCGCGGCCCTTGAGGCCGTTCGAAAAGTAGGTAGCGGCGTTGCCCGAGACCTCGCTGCCATGCAGGTCGAGGCTCTGGCTGAACCAGAAGTTCACGAACTTCTGGATCAGCGGGAGATCGATCCCGCCGGCCTTGCGGACGTCGCCCGAGAATCCGCTCTCTCTCAGCAGCTGGCAGCTCCGCTCGAGAATGCGCGAGAGGCCGCTCTCGCCGACGAACATGTGATGCGCCTCCTCGGTGAGCATGAACCTCGTCGTCCGCGACAGCGGGTCGAGGGAGCTCTCCGAGAGCGACAGCAGCTGCGACTTGCCATCGCGATCGGTGAACATGGTGAAGGCGAAGAAATCGAGCCATGTGTCGATCGGCTCATTGAACGCCTCGAGCATGCGGGGAGTGTCGGAATTGCCGCTCCTCCGCTCCAGCAGTGCCTCGGCCTCCTCGCGTCCGTCACGTCCGAAGTAGGAGTGCAGCAGGTAGACCATCGCCCACAGGTGACGACCTTCTTCGACGTTGACCTGGAAGAGGTTGCGCAAATCGTAGAGACTTGGGCAGTGAGCGCCGAGCGAGCGCTGCTGCTCGACGCTGGCCGGCTCGGTATCGCCCTGGATGACGATCAGGCGGCGGAGCTGGTTGCGGAACTCCCCCGGGACCTCCTGCCATACCGGCTGGCCCTTGAAGTCGCCGAATCCGATCCGGCGATCGTGCGTCGGCTCGGCGAGGAAGATGCCCCACCGATACTCGGGCAGCTTGACGTAGTCGAAGTGGGCCCAGCCGGCCGCGTCGACGCTGATGGCGGTGCGGAGGTAGACCTGGTGATGGTCCTGGAAGCCCGGCGGTCCCATGTCGCGCCACCAGTCCAAGTACGCCGGCTGCCAGTGCTCGAGCGCACGTTGCAGCCGCTTGTTGCCGGCAAGATCGACGTTGTTGGGGATGCGTTCGCTCGAGATCATGCGGTTCCGCCTTGCGTGTTCTGCCTTTTGCCTTCTGCCTTCTGCCTTGACTAGGTTCTCTTCCAATCGAAGGCAGGACGCCCTTCGCGGCCGTAGGTCATGAGCGCACCGCGTTCACCCACCGCATTGGGGCGCTGGAAAATCCAGTTCTGCCAGGCCGTGAGGCGGCCAAAGATTTTCGTCTCCATCGTCTCAGGACCGGCGAAGCGGAGGTTGGCCTCCATGCCAGTCAGCGCGTCGGGAGAGAACGCGGTTCGCGCCTCGACGGCCATCCGGACTTCGTCGTCCCAATCGATGTCGTCCGGGGCGTCGAAGACAAGCCCGGCTTCCGCGGCTTCGCGTGCCTCGAACGGGCCCTCGTGTGCGAAAGCCGCATCCACCGAGTCCGGCTCGCCGAGGAATCGGGTCTGCAGGCGCGTGAGGCCGTTGCTCATCGGGTAGGCGCCGCGGTTCATCACCGAGAGCTGGATCGTGTTGTCCTCGTCCGGGTGGTCGATCATGAACGAGCGGTCGGCGGCGAGCGCCAGCTCGAGGAGGGTGCCGGCGAACGCATTGCCGGGCTCGATCAGCGCGAAAAAGCTGCGCGCCGTCAGGTCCATGCGCTTCAAGGTGCGCCGGATCTGGCCGATGATCTCGCGCACGAGCCAGTGGTCCTTGTTGGCGGCGAGCGCCTCGTCCACCGCCAGCACTGCTTCGGGATCGCCGCTGGCCCGAACGATGACCGTGCCGATCTCCGGCTCGTTCAATCGCAGGCGCAGCAGGCAGTCGTCGAGCTCACGAAAAGCGCGCAGCGCCCACGCCTGGTCACCGGCCGCGAGGAACTCGGCCGGCGTCGCTGGCTGAGGGCTATCGGGAGCGGACACGGTGAGATCGCACGTCCGCTTCGTCCTGTCGATCGAACCGGTCACGTATTTGTAGCGAATGGTGTCGCCGTCGATCGCGGGATCGAGCGGTCCGAGCGTGATTCCCGGGCCGGACGCGGGCCGATTCGACAACGACGCGAGCTCGCGCGCGCGCTGGACCACGCCATCCTTGAACTGGCTCGTCGGCCACACCTTGTCGACGAAGCGCCAGTCCACCGCACGCTTGCCGCGCACGCCCTCGGTGAGCGTGCTGAAGTGGTCGGCGACGTCGCGCCGCACCTTCCGCTTGTCTACCACGCGCGTCAGCCCACCTGTGCCAGGCAGCACGCCGAGGAGCGGGGTTTCCGGCAGCGACACCGCGGCGCTCCCATCGTCCACGAGGTGAATCTCGTCGCAGGCGAGCGCCAGTTCGTAGCCGCCGCCGGCGCAGATGCCGTTGACCGCGGTGAGGAACCTGATGCCGCTGTTCGCGCTCATGTCCTCCATGCCCAGACGGGTCTCGTTCGTGAACTTGCAGAAGTTCACTTTGAAGCCATGGGTCGAGGTGCCGAGCATGAAGATGTTCGCGCCGGCGCAGAAGATCCGCGGCTTGAGGCTGGTGAGCATCACGGCGTGGGTCTCGGGGTGCTCGAAGCGGATGCGCTGCAGCGCGTCGGCGAGCTCGATGTCCACGCCCAGATCGTAGGAATTGAGCTTGAGCTTGTAGTCGTTGGGGCGAAGGCCGGCGTCCTCGCGGACATCCATCGCCAGCGTCGCCACCGGCCCGTCGAAGGTCAATTTCCAGTGCTTGTACTGGTCCGGAGAGGTCTCGAACGAGAGCGATGGGGACTGAGTCGCGCTTTCCACGGCCGGAGTGTACTACGATTTAAACGCTCGTTCAAACTTGTGCTACGCTCTTGGACGTTGCCCGGCTGAGCCGGGAATCTGGAGATCGATGGCAGCAGTCGAACGGCGAGTGGAGATCCTGAAAAGTGCAGCGGCGGCATTCCGGCGGCGCGGCTATCACGGCGCGAGCGTGGACGAGATCGCGTCCGCGCTGGAAATGACGAAGGGGAACCTTTACTACTACTTCCGCAACAAGGAAGACATTCTCTACGCCTGTCACGAATACTCGCTCGACATCCTGCTCCGCCTGATGCGGGACGTCATCGCCGAACCGATCCCCGCGGATCAGAAGCTGCGCAAGCTGATTCTGGCCTTCGTGCACCTGATTCTCGACGAGCTGCAGGGCACCGCGCTGACGCTCGATCCGGAAGCGCTCTCGCCGCCGCTGCTCGCCAAGGTGATCGCCAAACGCGACGAGTTCGACCGCGGCATGCGCGCGATCATTCAAGCGGGAATGGATCAGGGCCTGTTCGCCAAGGGCGACCCGAAAATGATGGAGTTCGCGATCATGGGCGCGGTCAACTGGATCAGCAAATGGTTCGATCCCGCCGGCCCGATGACATCGAGCGAAATTGGAGAAGCGTTTGCGGACTACCTCGTAGGCCGCTCGCGCGTGACGGCCGTGAGGTAGTCCTGGCGAATCTGGAGATCTCGTGATCTCGTGATCTGGTGATCTGCCGGGCTGCCTGGCGATCTGGCGAACCGCACGAGATCGGCCATCAGCTGGCGCTCCCTCCCGCTTGTTCTCATCCCGATCGCATTTCGTTCCCGGCGCCAACGTCCCTCCCGGGCTTTCGACTCCCGATTCCCGCCTCCCGCCTCCCGACGCGATCGTTACTCCGCAGTTTGTCCCGGTTCGAGTTCCAGGACATCGATGCCGCTGCCGGCGAGGTGCTCCTTCAACTGCGCCGGTGTGCCGGTGAGCAGCGGGAACGTGCCCCAGTGCATCGGTACTACCTGGCGGACGCCGAGCCACTTCGCGGCGATCGCGGCCGTGTCGGGGCCCATGGTGAAGCGATCGCCGATCGGCAGGAACGCGATGTCCGGCTTGTAGAGCTCGCCGATCAGCTTCATGTCGCTGAAGAGCGCGGTGTCGCCAGCGAAGTAGAGCGACTGCCCGTTCTCCAGCTTGACCACGAACCCGGCCGGCTCGCCGAGGTAGACGACGCCGTTATCGTCGAAGCTGCTGCTGTGAATGGCCTCGGTCATCGTGATCCGAAGGCCCTTCGCCGTGATCGAGCCGCCCTTGTTCATCGGCTCGACTGCCTGCACGCCCTTCGAGCCGAGCCACGACACGATTTCGAAGATCCCGACGACGGTCGCGCCGGTCTGCCGGGCCATCGCCGCGGCATCGGTGATGTGATCGCTGTGGCCGTGACTGATCAGAATGAGATCGGCCTTGCTCGGGCGAGCCGACTCCGGGAATTTCGGGTTGCCCGTGTACCACGGGTCGAACAGGACCTCGACGCCGCCGGGCGTGCGAAGGCGAAACGCGGAGTGGCCGAGCCAGGTAATGGCGAGTTTCGTCATCTGAAGATCTCGTGATGTGGTGATGTGGTGATCTGATCTTGTGAGGTGGTGATCTGGTGATCTATCTGTTGATCTGATGATCTATCTGTTGATCTTTCGTCGCTTGTTGGCACGATGGTTCTGTCTCGCGGTCCCGCACGATTTGGCGAAGATCGCGCGGAGCTGCCGGGCCTCGTCGAGCAGTGGATCGACCTGGGCGGCGTCGGCGAGTTGCACGTTGACTATGAATTCCAGCCAGTAGACCGCCTCGTCGGCTTCCTCGTTCACGGTCCCCAGCTTGGCGATGAACTCATCGCGCGAGCGGGCCCGCGCCGACGCCCGGTAGTTTGCTCCGATCGAAGTGGCCGCGTCCAGCAGTTGATCGGAAGCCTGTCGTCCGCCTGGCTTCAACCGGACGATGCTGGTCAGTCGAAACACCGCCGCCGCAAACGCCGCCGTCCGGGCTTCGAGCTCCGCGCGCTCCATGCCACGGTGGAGCTGCACCCGGCGTGCCGAACGACTTTACGCCCACATCTGCCGATGGCGATTCGTCGCTCGCAGAAACCGAAACCGGCGCTGCGAATCTGGATCGCAGATCCGGCAATCACCCGCGAGATCTCCAGATAGATCCCCAGATCTTCAGATAGATCGCCAGATCATCACTTCATTAGATTGATCACCACCTCACCACATCATCGGATCATCAGATCTGGGGTCATCGGCTACACTGAAGAGAGCCGATGACCGTGATGACCGTATCTACGTTGAACTTCGTGAAGCCCCGCGAACCCAAGCCCGAGTGGCTCAAGGTGCGTGCCCCGGGGTCCGAGAACTACCTGCGGCTGCGCGGGATCATGCGGGACCTCAAACTGAACACGGTTTGCGAGGACGCCCACTGTCCGAACATCGGCGAATGCTGGCATCACGGCACCGCGACCTTCATGATCCTCGGCGACATCTGTACCCGGGCCTGCGCCTACTGCGCGGTCGCGCATGGCAAGCCGAAGGAACTGGATCGCGACGAGCCGGTGCGGGTGGCTGAGGCCGTTGAGCAGATGCGGCTGAAGTACGCGGTGATTACGTCGGTGGACCGCGACGACCTCCCGGACGGCGGCGCCGGAATCTTCGCGTCGACGATCCGCGAGATCAAGCGGCGCCGGCCGGACACCAGAGTCGAGGTGCTCATCCCCGACTTCAAAGGTGAGTACGAGCCGCTCAAGACCGTTCTCGACGCGCGGCCCGATGTTCTGAATCACAACACTGAGACGGTGCCGCGCCTCTACCGGATGGCGCGCTCGGGCGGGAAGTACGCGCGCACGCTCGAACTGCTCGACCGGGCCCGCACTTATGCGCCAGACATCCCGACCAAGACCGGTTTGATGGTGGGCCTCGGCGAAGAGAAGGACGAGCTCGTCGAGGTCTTCCGGGACCTGCACGGGATCGGCGTGTCGATCCTCACGCTCGGCCAGTACCTGCGCCCTTCACCCGACCACGCGGTGATGACCCGTTACTACCATCCGGACGAGTTCGCCGAGTTGAAACGCATCGCGCTCGGCATCGGGTTCGTCCACGTCGAAGCCGGCCCTCTGGTAAGAAGCTCCTACCACGCCCACGAGCAGGCCGACGCTGCGCAAGCGGCGCTGGCGCGCTGAACGAAGAACACGAAGGACGCGAAGAGCACGAAGGTCGCTCTCGGAGCGCCGAGCTGTGAGAAGCTAGCCGTGACATGGCGCGCAGGCTGGCCGGGATGTCCACGGTGGCAGTGTTCACGGCCATCGGCGTGACGCTGATGCTGGTCGGATTCGCGTTCAACGCTCCGGTTCGCTCAGAGCTGTTGCCCTTCCTGGTCCTGTCGCTGTTGCCGGTGATCGTTCCTCCAGCTGTCGTCCCCGCAGGCATGCGGCTGGCCGGACAGCGGTTTCTGCCCCGGCCATTTGTCAGTACGATCGGCGTCGTCATTGCGATGCAACTCGCAATGACCGGCCTGATCGTTCCGTTGACCTTTCAGGAACGAGCGCGCCGATTCTCGCGGCACCGGGAGGAACCGGCTTCGTACTCGTTGTCCGTGAGGGGCTTGGGGCTTGGGGCGATGCTCGATCAGGAGATCATTCCCAAGATCACGAGATAGATCACCAAATCACACGATAGATCTCCAGATCATCAGATCTCCAGATTGATCGCGAGATCACCAGATCATCAGATCGACAGATTCGCCAAGCCGTCACTTTCTCTTCGGCTTGTATACGTGGGTGGCCTGGCCGAAGAACTGTTCGGCGGCCTCCATCACCGTTTCGGTCAGTGTCGGATGCGGGTGAATCGTCAGCTTGACGTCGGATGCCGTGGCGCCCATCTCGATCGCCAGAACGCCTTCGGCGATCAGCTCGCCGGCGCCCGAGCCGACAATGCCGACGCCGAGCACCCGCTCGGTCTTCGGATCGATCACCAGCTTGGTCATGCCGTCGACGCGGTCGATCGCGATGGCCCGGCCCGACGCGCCCCACGGGAAGCGCGCAACTTCGATCGTCATCCCCTGCTTCTCAGCGTCGGCTTCGGTGAGTCCCGCCCACGCGATTTCGGGATCCGTGAACACCACCGCTGGAATCGCCGCCGGCTCGAACACCGCCTTGTGGCCGGCGATTGCATCGACCGCGACCCGAGCTTCGTGCGACGCCTTGTGCGCCAGCATCGGTTCGCCGGCGACGTCGCCAATCGCGAACATCGTCGGCTCGGCAGTACGCCGCTGGCCGTCGACCTCGATAAAGCCCTTCGCGTCGACCTTGACCCTGGTTCGCTCCAACCCGTCGATCTTCGCGTTGGGACGCCGACCGATTGCGACCAGTACGTAGTCGAACGTGGCCTCGGCGGGGGCGCCCTCGCCCTCGAAGTTTACCGTGACGCCGCTCTTCGCGTTCTTCATCGCGGTGACCTTCGTCGACAGGTAGATCTTCTCGAACACCTTCTCGGCGCGCTGG
>DATJFF010000119.1:0-33436 GCA_035495795.1 Vicinamibacterales bacterium | reverse complement strand
CTGTGCCGCATCCATCTGATGCGAATCCTAAATGCGCCCGGTGTCAGGCAAAAGGCAAAAGACATTGGCCTTGTGCCTTGTGCCTTCTGCCTTCTGCCTTGACCTTCGTCAGAAGATCAGTTTGAACCCCAACTGACCCTGGAACGGATCGAACGCCTGCCGCGGCTGACCGAAGCCGGTCGGGATTCCGATGGCGGTGAAACCCGGTGCCGAGCTCTGGTTGCCCTGGTAGTTGGTGAAGTTCACCGTGTTGAACACGTTGAACATCTCCCACAGCACTTCGCCGCTGGCGCCGTGGCTGAGATTGAACCGCTTCGACAGGCGCAAGTCGGTCGTGAAGAAGGCGTCACCGCGAGCCGAGTTGAAGCCGACGCCGTCGGGGCGATCGTTGTTGTTGCCATCGCGATTCGTATCGGTGCCGGTGGTGATGTTGTAGGGCGGCGCGGAGTTGGCGGTGACGATGCCGCCGACCTGGATGCCCCAGATCATTTCGTAGACCGCATTGGTGACGAAGCGGTGGCGCACGTCGTTGGAGGTCGGGCCCCAGTCCTTCATGAGGTCGTAGTTGTCCGACGGCGTGCCATTGTTGGCGATGGTCTTGGCGCTGCCAAGCGTGTAGCCGACCAGGAAGCCCAGCTTGTCGGAGAACCGGCGCTGGACCCGGAACTGCGCCTGGTGGATGCGCATTGGCGCGACCGAGTCGTACAGGTTGAGCCGCGTGCCGCTCGCCAGGATCGGGAACGTGCCGTCGGGCAGCCGCGCATTGACGTTGCGGGTGACCGGGAACCGCTCGCCGCGCATGTAGACATAGTCGAAGTTGAACGCGTAGTTCGTGCCCAGCTGACGGGTGATACCGCTGGTCATCTGGTGCGTGTACGGCGAACGCGCATCCGGGTTCGCGATGTTGAACGCCGAGCCCTGGGCCTCGGGGAAGGTCACGTTGGCTGGCGGCAGGTCCGGGAAGAAGCTGTTCGGGATGCGCAAGCCGGAGCGCGAGTCGTTGGCGATCTGCGTGGTGATGAACCCTGGGTAGCTCGCGACAATGCCGCGCATGGTCGTGGTGTTGATCTGGTCGTAATACATCCCGTAGCCGGCGCGCACGACGGTGCGCCCGTCGTCTCCCGGGTTCCAGGTGGCGCCGATCCGCGGCGCGAAGTTGTTCAGATCGTTCGGCGCCGCCTTGAAATTCTGACCCTTGAGATCGCCTGTGACGTGGCGGATCCAGAACTCCTCGATCGGGATGTCGCTCGGGATGTCCTGGCCGTTGAGGTCTTTCTTCCAGAACTGCCAGTCGTAGCGCAGCCCGAGGTTGAGGGTGAGGTTGCTCGTCGGCCGCCACTGGTCGTTGACGAACGTCGAGTAGATGTCCACGTCCCGGTTCATTGCCGCCAGCTCGCCGCGCAGCTCGATGCCCTGGGTGAAGCGGAACGGCAGCGTGGCGGCGTCGATGGGATCCACCGGCCGGTCCTGCAGGAACTCGAAAAGCCCGTTGAACGACTGGTTGATCGTGCTCGTCGTCGGCACGAGGTTCATCTCGAACCCGAACTTCACGTCGTGCGTGCCCTTGCCGACGAAGTTCCAGTTGGTCGCGTTGGTCAGGATGTAGTTGTCCTGGCTGCGGGCCTGCGGCACGTTGCTGGCGCGGCCGAACTGCACGGTCGGGAAGCGAATCTCGGGACGCGAGGTCGATCCCGACGGCAGCACGCGGTCGAGCGCCTGGTGCGACACGCTCGCGCGGAATTCGTTGACGATGTTGCTGCGCAGGACCGAGGTCGCGTTGCCGACGAAGAACCAGGCGCGCCGCTTGTCGTCATAGCCGTGATCGCCGGCGCTGTCGCCACCGGTCTGCTGGTTGTACAGGTCGCGGTGGTCGTACATGTAGGTGCCGTTGAACGTGTGAGCCTGGCTGACGATGTAGGTGCCCTTGGCGAAGACGTTGTTCTCGCTGGTCGTCACCGGCACGTCGGCGCGGGCGTCGTAGCCGAGCGAGGCGGCGTAGTCGCGGATCGAAACGGGGATGTTGACCTGCACCGAGCGGTTGTTGGCCCGCTTCTCCCACGAGCCGAAGTAGAACATCTTGTTCGTGATCACCGGGCCGCCGACCGTCGCGCCGTACTGCTCGATCTTGAAGGGCGGCACTTTCTCGGCGAAGTAGTTCGGCTGGTCGTATGCATCGTCGCGGCGGAAGTAGAAACCGCTGCCGTGCACCTGGTTGCCGCCCGACTTGGTCAGGATGTTGATTGCGCCCGATGCCGAGCGTCCGAACTCCGCGGAGTAGGAGTTGGCCATCACCTGGAACTCCTGGATCGCCTCCTGGGCGAGCGCGATGCGGGTCGCGGACGACAACGCGCTGCCGCCGCCGGTAACCTCGTCGTTGAAGTCCACGCCCTCCAGCCACATCGACTTGTAGTTCTCGCTCATTCCGCCGAAGGAGATCGAGTCGGTCTGCCCGCCCTGCGCCGAGCCCTGGTCGCTGACCACACCAGGTGCGAGCAGCGCGAGGTCGAGGAAGTCGCGGCTCTTCAAGGGGAGCGATGAGATCTGCTTGGACTCCACCAGCGTTCGCACTGCCTGCGCCGTGGTGTCAACCAGCGGTGCCGAGGCCGAAACCGTGACGCTCTCCTGGACCCCGGCCATCTGCAGCGTGAGCGGTATCTCGACCTGCGAGGCGATGTTGACGCGCACGTCGGACCGCTTCAGGTTCTCGAAGCCGGCCAACGAGATGGTGAGCGTGTAAAGCCCCGGATTGAGGGCCGTAACGCGGTAGGCGCCGAGTTCGTCCGTGACGGTCTCACGGGTCGCCCCGTTCGACTGGTTCACCGCGGTGACCGTGACACCAGGCAGCGCGCCCCCGGTGGAATCCCTCACCGTGCCGATGATCGAACCGGTGGTCGATTGGGCGAGTGCGTGACCGGCCGTAAGCGCGAGCAGGAGCAGGCCGCAGACCACCCCCGCCCAGGCATTCCTGTCCTGGAACATGCTGCCGTCCCTCCAGAAAGTGAGTCGCGACGTACGGTATCGATACTGTCAAGAGACGTGATTCGCCTGAAAGTGCTTTACAATCAATCTGTTAGACGGCATTTACCGATCCGGGCCGACAACAATTTGGAACAATTCGGGGTCGCTGGCTGAGCCGGACCAATGAGCTCCCCACCTCGCAAAGCCCTGATGGAGAACAATTTGAAACACAAATGCCGACAATTCCTGGAACGGGATTCGTATACTGCGCGGAAGGCGGCCCAGGGACGGGGCTGGCTGGGCTGTGCCCGGCTGGCTCGGACTTCGTGTCTCTGGACGGGAATCAACGGATTTCCACGCCGGCCGGCGTACAAGTGTCTGTAATCCGCCGCGCGGTTTCGGCGGCTCGAGGACGAGGATGAAGACCCTGCTCGCGAGCGTGTTCGCCACCCTGCTGACGGTCCTCGTGGTGAGCGCCGACGGCCGCCAGGCTCCGGCTTCGCCGCAGGCGGCGATTCCGCCGGCCGCGCCCGCGGCTCCCGCTGCCGCCGACGCGGATGCGGCGCTCGTGAAGACCTATTGTGTCGGCTGCCACAGCGATCGCGGCAAGGCGGGCGGCCTGACGCTGGCGGCGTTCGAACCCGGTAAGGCGGCCGCGTCGGCCGAAGTCTCCGAGAAGATCGTCCGCAAGCTGGCGGCTGGGATGATGCCGCCGGCTGGCGCCAAGCGTCCGGCGGCGGCGGAGTTGACGGCACTCCAGCGGCACCTCGAAGCGCGGCTCGATCAGGCCGCGGCGGCGCGTCCGAACCCGGGATGGCGCCCGTTCCAGCGCCTGACCCGCGCCGAATACGCCAATGCGGTAAAGGACCTGCTGGACCTCGACATCGATCCGACGTTGTACCTGCCGCCCGACACCAACAGCCACGGGTTCGACAACGTCGCCGACGCGCAGAGCTTCTCGCCGGCGCTGTTTGAAGGTTACCTGCGGGCCGCAAGCCAGATCAGCCGGCTGGCGATTGGCGATCGCGGCGCCGGCGCGACGTCGGTCACTTATCGCATCCCGCAGTTCGAGTCGCAGATGCGCCACGTCGAAGGGACGCCGTTCGGCGCCCGCGGCGGCATGTCGGTCGTGCACACGTTCCCGGCCGACGGCACCTACGTGTTCCAGGTGATCATGGTCCGCACCGTCTCGGGCGAGCTCTATGGCAACACCGCCATCGCGCTGGCCGAGAAGAACGAGCCGGTTGAGATCCTGATCAACGGCGAACACGCCGCGACTGTCGAAGTCCACGCCGGCATGAGCGACGCGGACCAGAAGGCGATGACCGTGGAATCGCCGCCGATTCAGATCAAGGCGGGGCCGCAGCGGATTGCGGTGGTGTTCCCGCGCCATTACACCGGCCCGGTTGACGATCTGCTCACGCCGATCGACTCGACGCTGATCGACACTCGCATCGGCACCGGCTTTGGCGTCACCGCGCTCCCGCATATCCAGGACGTCACGATTCAGGGACCGCTCACCGTCACCGGCGTGTCCGACACGCCCAGCCGGCAGCGCATCTTCACCTGCCGCCCGACCTCGCCGGGCGAGGAAGAGAGGTGCGCGATTCAGATCGCCAAAGGGCTCACCGAGCGCGCCTTCCGCGGATCGGGCTCACCCCAGGATCTGCAGGACGCGATGAAGTTCTACAACGACGGCCGGGCCAACGGCAGCTTCGAGGACGGCATCAGGCTGGTGGTCCAGGGCGTCATCGCGAACCCGCGCTTCGTGTTCCGCGCCGAGCGGGCTCCGGCCGGCACCGCCGCGGCGTCGAACGGCTATCGCGTCGCCGACGTCGAGCTCGCGTCGCGCCTCTCGTTCTTCCTGTGGGGCACACTGCCCGACGAGCCGCTCCGCCAGGCGGCGCTGCAGCGGACGCTGTCGACGCGTGCCGGCCTCGACCAGCAGGTGAAGCGGATGGTGTCCGATTCGCGCTCGAGCGCGCTCGCGACCCGTTTCGCGTCGCAGTGGCTGCGGCTGCAGGATGTGGACAAGATCAGGCCCGACGGCTTGTTCTACCCCTACTGGGATCGCTCGCTCTCGCAGGCGATGCGCCGCGAGACCGAAATGTTCTTCGAGTACCTCGTCCGCGAGGACCGCAGCGCCCGCGACCTGATCACCGCCGACTACTCGTTCGTCAACGAGCGGATCGCGCGCCACTACGGCATTCCCAACGTCACCGGCGACGAGTTCCGCAAGGTGTCGTTGCCGGCGACGCGGCGCGGCATCCTCGGACAGGGCAGCGTGCTGCTGCTCACCTCGGTGGCCGACCGCACCTCGCCGGTGCAGCGCGGCAAGTATGTGATGCAGGTGCTGCTCGGCTCGCCGCCGCCGCCGCCGCCGCCAAACGTGCCGGCGCTCGAGGAGACCAAGGACGCCGATGGCGCGCGGGTCCTCTCGGTGCGCGAGCGGATGGAGACGCACCGCAAGAACCCGGCCTGCAACTCCTGCCACCGGGTGATCGACCCGCTCGGCCTGGCGCTCGAGAACTACGACGTCACCGGCCGCTGGCGAAATTTCGATCGCGGCGTTCCCGTGGATCCGACGGGCGAGCTCTATGACGGCACGAAGGTCGACGGGCCGGACGGCCTGCGCCAGGCGCTGCTCTCGCACGAGGAGACGCTGTGGCGGACGTTCACCGAAAACCTGATGACCTACGCGCTCGGCCGTCAGCTCGAGTACTACGACATGCCGACGGTTCGCGCCATCGTGCGCGACGCGGCGCAGCAGGACTACAAGATGTCGGCCTTCATCCAGGGCGTGGTGCGCAGCCAGGCGTTTCGCATGATGGGCGCCCCGCCGGCCGACACGAACACCGCAGTCGCAGACGCGAAACGTTAGGGGCCTGGAGCCCGAAGCCTGAAGCCTACGGAGATCAAGTGATGATCCTCACGAAGAAGCATCTCGATCGGCGAACGATGTTGAAGGGGATGGGCGTGACCATGGCGCTCCCCCTGCTCGAGGCGATGGTGCCGGCGCGCGCGGCGCGGGCCCAGTCCACCGCCGGGCGCGTGCGCTTCATCGCCATCGAGGTGCCGCACGGGTCCGCGGGCAGCACTGCCTACGGGATCAAGACGAACATGTGGGCGCCGGCCGGCCTGGGCCGCGACTTCGACCTGTCCCAGACGATCCTGTCGCCGCTCGAACAGTACAAGCAGGATCTGACGATCGTTTCGAACGCCGACTGCCGCAACGCCGAGGCGTTCGCCCCGCCGGAGATTGGCGGCGACCACTTCCGCTCGGCGGCGGTGTTCCTCACCCAGTCGCACCCGAAGCAGACGCAGGGCTCGGACCTCTACGCCGGCACCTCCATCGATCAGCTCTACGCGAAGCGGTTCGGCCAGGACATGGCGATCCCCTCGCTGCAGCTCTGCATCGAGAACGTGGACCAGGCCGGCGGCTGCGAATACGGCTACTCCTGCGCCTACACCGACTCGATCTCGTGGGCCTCGCCGTCCGAGCCGCTGCCAATGATCCGCGACCCGCGCTCGGTGTTCGACATGCTGTTCGGCGGCGGCGGCACGCCCGAGGAGCGAGCGGCGCGGCGCCGCGAGGACAAGAGCGTCATCGACTCGGTGATGGCCTCCGTCAAGCGCCTCCAGTCCGAGCTCGGGCCGGCCGACCGTGCCCGCCTCACCGAATATCTCGACGACGTCCGCGAGATCGAGCGGCGGATCGAGCGCGTCGAGGCCAAGAACGCCAGCGGTGAGCCGCGCGAGCTGCCTGGCGCGCCCAAGGGCGTCCCCGACTCGTTCGAAGAGCACATGAAGCTGATGTTCGACCTGCAGGCGCTGGCCTTCGCGTCGGACCTGACCCGCGTGAGCGCGTTCAAGATCTCGCGCGACGTCTCCGGCCGCGTCTACCCCGAAGCCGGCGTCAGCACCGGATTCCACAATGCCTCGCACCACAACGAGCGCGAGGATCGGATCAAGGAGTTCGCGAAGATCAACCGCTATCACGTCAGCCTGATCCCGTACTTCCTGGATCGACTGAAGAAAACGCAGGACGGCGATCACGACCTGCTCCACAACAGCCTCATCGTCTATGGCTCGTCGATGGGAAACCCCAACGTCCACAACCACAAGCGGTGCCCGCTGTTCCTCGCCGGCCACGCCGGCGGCGCGCTCAAGGGCGGGCTGCACCTCAAGGCTGCCGATGGCACGCCGATGGCCAACGTGTTCGTCCCGCTGATGCACATGCTGGGGCTCGAGGACATCAAGACGATTGGCGATTCGAACGGCGAGTTCGAACTGAACGCGGTATCGGGCGCGACGGTCGCTGGCTGACGCCTGTCGGGAGTGAGGCGACCACGCGGCTTCGCCGCTGCGGCCGCCGAGTTCGGGAGTGAGTTGCGGGAGGGACACGGCCCGCCTTCGCTCGCGAGAAATGAACGCGAGCTATGGTGAGGTCGCGCCGAAGCGGCCTTCGGCCGCGAAGGCGGAGACTGTTCGTACCGGGCTGGTCCCGGGCGGGCTGGTTGGCGAGGGACATATGAGGACACAGACCATGCGGTGGTTGAGCGGTGTCGCGACTGGACTCGCGGGCGCGCTGGTGTTGGCGGTGACGCTCGGTGCCGCGGGTGGCACGGTGCCGGACGCGGCAATGGCCGGCGACCACGAGGCGCTCAAGCAGCTCCTCAAGCAGGGCGCTGACGTCAACGCCGTCCAGGGCGACGGCGTGACCGCGCTCCACTGGGCGGCGACGCGTGGCGATGCCGAGATGGCGTCGATGCTGCTAATTGCCGGCGCAAACCACCGCGCGGCGACGCGCTTCGGCGGCTATCAGCCGCTGCACGTCGCGGCCGAGCGCGGGCACGCACCGGTGGTGCGGGCGCTGGTCAAGGCCGGTGCCGACGCCAACGCGATCACCCTCCAGGGGACGACTCCGCTGATGCTGGCCGCGCAGGCCGGCGACACCGACACGCTCACGGCGCTCCTCGATGCCGGGGCGCAGGCGAACGCGAAGGAAGCCGAGCGCGGCCACACCGCGCTGATGTTCGCTGCCGCCAACAACCGCTTGCCGGCGGTGAAGCTGCTCCTGGCGCGCGGCGCCGATCCGAAGATCGAGACGAAGGTCACCGACCTCAACGCGCTCAGCCGCGACGGATCGAACCCCGAAGGGCGGACCCTGGCCAACACCAGCGCCGGCGCGTCGCAGGCCACCGCGTCAGTCCGCCGCGCCCCGGCCGCTCCCGCGGCGAACGCGCCGCGGCCCCGCGTCGCCGGCCTCGATCGCCAGTACTTCTTCAACGAGCTGGTGGCCGCCCAGGGCGGCATGGCGCCGCTGCACTTCGCGGTCCGGAACGGCTACTCCGATGTCGCGATGGCGATCCTCGACTCCGGCGTCGACGTCAACCTGCTGAAGGGCGGTGACCTCGTCTCTCCGCTTCTCATCGCGACCGTGAACGGACACTTCGACCTGGCGTCGCAGCTCCTCGATCGCGGCGCGAACCCGAACCTCGCGGCCGAGAACGGCGTCGCGCCGCTCTACGCCGTGCTCAACCTGCGCTGGGCCCAGGAAGCCGGCTACCCGCAGCCGTGGGCACACCTCGATCAGAAGACGAGTTACCTCGATTACATGAAGAAGCTGCTCGACAAGGGCGCGGATCCGAACGTGCGGCTGACCAAGAAGGTGTGGTACTCGGGCTACAACTTCGATCTGTCGGGCGTCGATGAAGTCGGCGCGACGCCGTTCTGGCGCGCCGCCTACGGCGCCGACGTGGATGCGATGAAGCTGCTCGTCGCCTACGGCGCCGATCCGTTGATTCCCACCGCGAAGCCGCCCGGCCGCCCGCGCACCGGCGACGCCGACATCCGTCGCAGCGTGGACGTCTCGGGCCTTCCCGAGATCCCGGTCGGCGGCCCCGGCGTCCCGCCGCTGCTGGCGGCTACGGGCGTTGGCTACAGCGAAGGGTTCGCCGCCAACTCGCATCGCTATTCACCCGGCGGGATGCTCGCGGCCGTGAAGTACATGATCGAGGATCTCGGGCTGGACGTGAACATGCGCGACCACGAGGGCAACACCGCGCTGCACCACGCCGCCTCGCGAGGCGACAACGAGATGATCACGTACCTGGTCTCGAAGGGCGCGGATCCCAAGGCGGTCAACCGCGAGGGCCAGACGACGGTGGACATGGCCAACGGCCCGGTCCAGCGAACTCAGCCGTTCCCGGAGACGATCAAGCTGCTCGAAGGCCTGGGCGCGATCAACAATCACAAATGCGTGTCTTGCTAGGCCTCGCCGCAATCGCGGCTCGATAGGCACGGCTTCGCCCGTGCGGGCCTGCGGTAGGCCTCGCCGCTTCGCGGCTCTCGGCAGGACCGAAAAGGAGAAACCATGCGACTGGTCTCGTCATTCGCGGTTCTTGTCTGTATCTCACTCGCAGCGCTTGCGGCGCAATCGCCCGCGGGCTGGAAGGTGCGCGCGGACCGCAGCACCAGCGCGACGGATCCCGACGGTGCTGGCACCATCAAGTTCACGGCCGCGGGCAAGGGCTTCCACGCCGTCAACCCGCAGGCGGCGGTGTACTGGAACCCCGCCAACACCGCCAAGGGCGCGTACACCCTGAAGGGGACGTTCACGCTCAACCAGCCGAGCGGGCACACGAATTACTACGGCCTGGTGTTCGGCGGGAGCGGCCTCGAAGGCGCGAGTCAGGCCTATACGTACTTCCTCGTCGCCCAGGACGGCACGTTCCTGGTCAAGAAGCGCATGGGTGACGCCAAGACCGATGACGTGGTCGCGAAGACGCCCAATGCCGCCATCAAGAAGCCCGACGCCAGCGGGAAATCCACCAACGTTCTCGAAGTCCGCGTCGGCGCCGACAAGGTCGACTACGTCGTCAATGGCACGGTCGTGGGTTCCTCGCCGAAGACGGGCCTGGCGACCGACGGCATGTGGGGCGCCCGCGTCAACCACCTGCTCGACGTCAACATCGACGACATCGGCACCGGCAAGTAGGCTCCAGGCCTGAAAGGCTCTAGGCTTCAGGCTCTAGGCTCTAGGCCGGCACACGCGTCACGCTGCATTCTAAGACTCGGCGCAGCGGGCAAGAGCCTTTCCTAAAGCCTAGAGCCCAGAGCCTAGAGCCTGATTTCAAGTTCGCCGGGACAGCGGCGCAGGGCGCCGTCAGCCGGCGAACTTGTAGCCCAGCCCGTGCACCGTCAAGATGTACTGCGGCACACGCGAATTGGGTTCGAGCTTCTGCCGCAGCCAGGCGACGTGAACGTCCACGGTTCGCGTCGACGGCATCGCCGAATAGCCCCACACGTCCTGGAGCAGCGACTCGCGAGACAGCGTCGTTCCGCGGTGCTCGATGAAATAGCGGAGCAGCTGGAACTCCTTCGCCGAGAGCTCGAGCTGCGTGCCGCCCTTCGTGACCTCGGCGCGGCGGACGTCGACGACGACATCACCGAACTGATAGCGCTCGAGCGAGATGCCCGAACTGGCCGGCGCGCGGCGGAGCAGCGCCTCGATGCGCGCGAGCAGCTCCAGCGTGTCGAACGGCTTGGTCAGGTAGTCGTCGGCGCCGAGCTTCAGCCCCACGACCCGATCGACGACCTGCGTCCGTGCCGTCAGCATCAGGATCGGCGTCATCACGCCCTGCTGGCGGAGCGTCCGCGCCACTTCGAAACCGTTGCGCGCCGGCAGCATGACGTCGAGGACGATCAGGTCGAACGGCTCGCCGCCGCCACGGCGGATAGCGGTGTCGCCATCGCCGGCGGTCTCGACCTGATAACCCTCCGCTGCGAGCCGATCGCTCAGCGTCAGCTGGAGGCCGGGTTCGTCTTCAACAAGAAGTACGCGAGCTGTCGCCATCACTGTCCACGGTTAACACGAAGGTCACGAAGGGACACGAAGAGCACGAAGGCGCCACACAACTTTAGAAGAACTCACTCTCGCAATCGCTTGAAAATGATTGGCACGGTGGCGGCGTGATGGCGTTGTATTCGAGATCGACGGCAGGTTCTGAACTGATCCTGTATTTCCTTCGTGACCTTCGTGTCCTTCGTGTTTTCCCGTCGACACGTTACTTCACGTCGGCACGATTGGGCACGAGGCCGAGCCCCGCGTCCGCCGGAGTCGCCTGGGCTGCGGGCAGAATGAGCGTGAAGCTGGAACCCTTGCCAGGCTCGCTGGTCAGTTCCACTCTGCCGCCGTGCGCGGCGGCGATTCGGGCGACCAGGTTCAGGCCGAGGCCGCTGCCGGGAATCTGCTGCGAGACCGCCTCGCGTCCGCGATAGAACGGCCCGAAGATGTGGCCGCGCTCTTCCGGATCGATGCCGAGGCCCCGGTCTGACACGGTGATCGCGACGTGGGGTCCCGACGCCGGCCTGACGTCCCGTATCGTCGTCGTCGCGTGAGCAGCTGCCGGCGCGCGGCGCACCCGCGGGCCCGGTAATGCTTCGGCCGACACTCGCACCCACCCTGGGTCGCCGCCGTATTTGACGGCGTTGCTGACCAGGTTCTGCAGCGCGGACCGCAGCGCCGAGGCATCGCCTTCGACCGGCGGCAGCGCGTCGGGGAGGCTCAGCTCGAGCGTCACGCCACGGGCCTCGATCTCGGGACGGCATGCCGCCACCGACTCCTGGACGATCTCCGCCACGTTCACCGGTCCCCGCGGCCTGGCTCCGGTGCCCGCGGCAATGCCGGCGAGCTGCAGCACGCGCTCCACCGTTTCGCCGAGCCGCCGAGCCTCACCCTGGATGGTCTCGCCGTACTTGCGGACCCGCGCCGGATCCGCCACTACACCGTCGGCAAGGTTGCTGGCCGCTGTCCCGATCACCGAGACCGGCGTGCGCAGCTCGTGCGAGACGGCGGCGACGAACTCCATCTGCTGGCGCGCGAGCCTCTGCGCCCGCCGGGCCGACACGACGATCAGCGCAATGGCCGCGGTGAGCAGCAGCAGGATGCCCGAGCTCAGCATCAGGTTGCGGTACCGCACCGCCCCGACCGCCGCCTCGAGCGATCCGGCGCGGTGCACTGCTGCCACACGCCATCGGCCTTCGAACGCAGCGATGCCGGCGGCTCGCGATGGCGACGCCGCGGCATCACCGTCGGCGTGCGCGGTCCGGTCCTGCAGCACGGAAATGACGATGCGGTCCCGATCGGTAGGATTCGCGGCGGGTTCTGGAGGCGCCGGCGGAGGAGGGGGAGGCCCGCCGCCGCGATTGCGCGCGATCATGAACACCTGATCCGGCCGCGCCGACATGAACGCGACGTCCACGTCCGGTGACGTGCCCATCGCCGCCGCCGCGCCCGGCTCGGATTCCCAGATCACTCGCGACGGCTCGCGCCGATCCGTCACCGCGATCCGGTACTCGGACGTGCCGTCCTCGCGGTGGAAGTGCCGCGCCGTGAGCGCCGGCAGCATCGTGTCTCTGATGTAGCCGGCGTCGAGGCGGATCAGCGTGAAGCCGAAGACGTCGATACGCGGCGGCGACTTGTGGTCCTCCGGGAAATCGAACACCGTCACCGGCGATACGAGCGTGTAGGCGTCACCAACCGAGAACGACATCGCGGTCTCGCGCCGGAATCGCCCGTTTGCCTGGCGCATCATCTGGATCTCGCCGAGGTGCTCGGCGAGCGTGCTGCGGAACGGCGCCAGCTCCGCGCTCCAGTCCTCCGGCTCAAAAGAGCGCTGGTCGTTGTTCCACCGGCGCAAGCGGAGCGCATCGGGCTTGACCGCGTGATCCTTGTTGTCGGCGCCGCGGACGGTGTCCACGAGCAGGACCTCGCGCAGCAGGCGCGGATCGGCCGCGCGCTCGGTCCAGGCGCTGTAGCGTTGCGCGTAGGAGGTCCAGTTCTCGTCCCGGGCGATGGCGCCTTCCACCTGCAGCCCGACGACCGCCCGCGAGAGCTCGGTGTCGAAGTCGGTGGCGAACTGCGTGGCCGCAGTGCGAAGCGTGCGCTGCATCCGCTCGCGCTCGGCCTCGCTGACCTGGCCGACCCAACGGTACTGCAGCCATGCCAGCGCCGGTACGAGCAGCAGGACGACGACCACCAGTGCGGTGACCGCTCCCGGCTGGTTCCGCCGCTCCCGCAGAGCCGTCGCTGCAATGCGCCCCCGCGGCGTCATGAAGGCGAGTCTAGCACGCGAAAATCGACCTAAATGGCGTAGATCCAGCTATTTAACAACCTTAACAAACGCTTTACTCAGCCTTGACGTCTGATCGTCCGAGACCTTCGTAATATCGACAAGGCAATCAACATAACCGGGAGTCGGGACCCGGGAGTCGGGAATCGGAAACGGCTCTTGTTGCCTCGAGACCTCATGACCTCAAGACCCCAAGACCCAAGACCTCGCGAGGACCTATGAAGCCACTTGTGATCGTGTTTGCGGCGGTGGTGCTCGCCAACAGCGTCGATCTGCCGAACACTCCGCTGGCGCTGCTGGTCGCGCAGGACCGAGTGGCCGACGTCGTCGGCCAGGTGAAGAAAGCGCTTGGCGGCGACAAGCTTGCTGCCGTCAAGGCGATTAGAGCGGAAGGCCCGTTCCGGCGGTCCATGGGTCAGCGCGACATGGAGGGCACGATCCTCCTGACCATCGTCCGTCCCGACAAGCTGCGGCGCAGTGAAGAGATGACGATGGGTGGGATGGTCGGCGGTCCCACCGTCGAGCGCGTGTCGGCCTTCAACGGCACCGAGGCGTGGGACGACGTGCAGAACCGCGGCGGCATGGGCGGCGGGATGCGCATGGAGATCAGGAACGGACCCCCGCCGGGCGCAGCCGGGCCGGGGGGCAGTCCCCTCACTCCGGAGCAGATCGAACAACAGCGGCTTCGCCGCATGAAGATGGAGCTGCAGCGCTGGACCGTGGCGCTGTTCGCCGACAGCGCGCAACCGTTCACCGACGCAGGGGTCGCCGAGTCTCCTGACGGCAAGGCCGATGTGCTCGAGACGAAGGACGAGGCTGGCCGCGCGGTGCGGCTGTTCGTGGATCAGCAGACGCACCTCCCGCTGATGGTCCAGTACCAGGAAGTCAGGCCTCGCATGATGATGATGGGCGGATCAGGCCGTCGGGAAAGAAGTGCAGGTGCGAATCCAGGTGCGACGGGTGCGGCAGGTGCGACAGGTGCCGCGGGTGCGGAGAGTGGCGCGCCGCAGCGGCCGAACGAGGAAGAGATGCGCCAGCGCATGGAAGAGATGCGCAAGCAGGGGCCGCCGCCACCATCGGCGTTCGCGATGCACCTATCCGACTACAAGAAGGTCGACGGCGTGATGCTGCCGCACAAGATCGAGATCTCGATCGAAGGGCAGCCGAACGAGGAATGGACGATCGAGAAATACAAGGTGAATCCGTCGATCAAAGCGGACGAGTTCGCTAAGCCCAAGCCGTAAGTCAGCGAATCTAATGATCTGGTGATCTGGTGACGTGGCGATCAATCTCGCGAGCTTGTGATCTGGTGATCTATCTCGTGATTTGGCGATCTATCTGGTGATCTCGTGAGATATCCGGTGATTTCACGATCGGCCTTCGTGACCTTCGTGACCTTCGTGTGCTTCGTGTTCGCCGTTGCGGCGGGCTCGGGAGCGCAGACACCGGCGGCCGGGCCGTCCACCCTGCGCGTCATCGTCAGGGACGCGACCGACCTCGGGCTGCCGACCGCCAGCGTGACGATCACGGATGCCCAGGGCGCGGCGCAGCAGGTAGCCGTGGATCCGCAGGGCATCGCCACCTTTGCCGGGCTGCAGCCAGGCGCCTACCAGGTGAAGGTGAGTGCGGAGGGGTTCCGGGAGCAGACGGTGCAGGTGAACGTCCGGCGCGGCAACAACAACACGACTGTCACGCTGGTGGTCGCGATCTCCGAGCAGATCACGGTGGCCGATCAGGCTGCGGACGAGCGGCGCGACAACGGGTTCACCCAGACGCTGACCCCGGACGAGATCGACGCGCTGTCCGACGATCCTGACGAGATGGCCGATCAGCTCGAGCAGATGGCCGGGCCAGGCGCGCAGATCTACGTGGACGGCTTCCGCGGCGGGCGGCTGCCGCCGAAGGATCAGATCCAGCAGGTTCGGATCAACAGCAATTCCTACTCGGCCGAGTATCACGACGCCGGCCTGGTGCGCATCGAGGTGATTACCCGACCGGGAATGGGCGGGTGGCGGGGCCGCGCCAACGTCGGCTTCCGCGACGATGCGCTGAACGCCCGGAACGCCTTCTCGCCGACCAAGGAGCCGACCGAGCAACAGCGTTACAACATCAGCTTCCAGGGGCCGATCGTCAAGGGCAAGACCGGGTTCTCGATGTCGATCGACGGCAACAACGCCTTCGACTCGCGGACGATCATCGCCCAGTCGCCCTCGGACCAGACGGTCAGCGGATTGGCTCGAAACACTACCGACGGCCTGAACGCCAGCTTCAGGATCGACCACGCGACCAGCCAGGCCAACCAGATCCGCGCCGAGTACGATCGGCGCAGCACCGATCGCGGCGGCCTCGGCGTCGGCGACTTCGATCTCCCCGATCGCGCCTACGACACCACCCAGGTGATCGACACCTTGCGGGTCCGCAATACACGCGTGATCAGCAAGAAGATGTTCAGCGAAACGAAGTTTGAGTTCAGTTCGACCGATTCGGGCACCCTCCCGCTGTCGCAGCTGCCCACCGTGCGCGTCAACGAAGCGTTCACTGCCGGCGGCGCCGGGCAGGATGGGACGCGGACCGCCCGGGAACTCGAGCTGGCCCAGAACTTCGACTTCACGATTCGGCGCAAGCACTCGATGCGGGCGGGGCTGCTGTTCGAGGCCGGCTGGTACAACAGCACCCAGCAGCAGAACTTCAACGGCACCTACGTGTTTCGCAGCCTCGACGCCTACAACCTGGGACTCGCCGACACCTATACCGTGCGGGTCGGCGATCCGCTCGTCGACTACTCGCAGATCCGGGCCGGGTGGTTCGCTCAGGATGACATCAAGGTCAATCGCGACCTGTCGATCAGCCTTGGAGTCCGGCAGGAGATCCAGACGCAGGTGAGCGACAAGTGGAACGTCGCGCCGCGCGCGGCGTTCACCTGGACCGCGAACCGCAAGACGACGGTCCGCGGCGGCTACGGGATCTTTTACGACTGGTACGACGCCAGCCTCTACGAGCAGACCCTGCGCGTGAACGGTGTCAACCAGTACGACGTGATCGTCCAGGACCCGAGCTTCCCGGTCATCGAAGGCGGCGGCACGCGCCTGCCATCCAGCGTGATTCGCGCCGCGGATCTCGGCCAGCCGATTATCCAGCAGGCCTCGATCGGACTCGAGCGGCCGCTCACGAAATGGGCCAGCCTGCGCACCGATTACATGTGGACGCGTGGCTCCAACACGCTGCGGTCGGTCAACGTCAACGCGCCGACCGACGGGGTCCGACCGGATCCCGACTTCGGCAACATCACCGAGATCCAGTCGACCGGCCGCCGGGCCAGCGACCGGCTGACGGTCGCAGTGAACGCGCGCAACCAGCGGCTCCGGATGTTCGGCAACGTGATGTACCAGCTCGGGAGCCAGCGCAACTACGCCGATTCGGCGACCTCACTGCCGGCCGACAGCAACAACCCGAACGCCGACTGGGGCCCGTCGATGCAGGACATCCGCCATCGGCTGTTCGTGATGTTCAACACCCCTGTCTGGAAGGGCGTGCGGGCCGGCCTCAATATGCAGGTGGCGTCGAAAGCGCCGTACAACATCACGACTGGCCGCGACGACAACGGCGACACGGTGTTCAACGATCGTCCGCCAGGTGTCGACCGCAACAGTGGGCGCGGCGCCAACGCGGTCAACGCGTCGCTGCGCCTGAACAAGTCGTTCGGCTTCGGCGGGCCGGCCGCGGGCGGACCGAGAGGGCCTGGCGGGCCGGGTGGCATGCCGATGCCGCCGCCGCCCAATGGTGGCGGTGGCAGCGCGATGAACCAGCGCGGTCCCGGAGGCGGGATGGGCGGCCCTCCCGGGGGTGGCGAGGGCGGTCCGCAGATGGTCGTGATGGACGGCACCAACCAGAAGTACCGCCTCGACTTCTACGCGCAGATCAGCAACGTGTTCAACTACGTGAACTACGGCACGTTCATCGGCAACCGGCTCTCGCCCTTCTTCGGCTCGGCTACCAATGCAGGGCCCGCTCGCCGTATGGAGCTTGGCTTCTCGCTCGGCTTCTGATGCCTCGCTGTGAGGCTCCAGGCTTTAGGCTCTAGGCTTTAGGAAAGACTCTTGTCACACTGTCCAATGCGAACTGTGACAAGCGCAGTTCCTAGAGCCCAAAGCCTAGAGCCTAGAGCCTGACATGATTTCCTCCATCGTCATCGGCGCCGGCGTCGTCGGCGCGTCCATTGCCTGGGAGCTCGCGACGGCGGGCGTTCGCGTCACGCTTCTCGACGCGCGCACGCCCGGGGATGGTGCGACGCGCGCGTCCGCTGGCGTCCTCTGCCCCTACATCGAAGGTCATCCCGCTTCACCGCTGCGCGATCTCGGACGCGAGAGTCTCGACTTGTACGACGAGTTCATCGTCCGCCTCCGTCGCGAGAGCGGCCGCGACATCGTCTACGAGCGGTCCGGAACCCTGGAAGTGGCGTTGACCAGCGAGCAGGCGGAACAGCTTGCTGCAGCGTCGGGGGCGCTCTGGAAGGAAGGCGTCGAGGCTCGCTGGGTGCCGGCCGCGGTCATTCCAGATCTCGAGCCGAACGTCTCGCCTGGCGCGGCTGGCGGCCTGTTCATCCCGATCCACGGCTACGTCGGCGCGATGGCGCTGACCCAGGCAGCGGTGGCGGCTGCCGCGCGTCATGGCGCCACGTTGGTCGCGGCCGCAGGCGCCACGGAGATTCACCCAGCGCCAGGCGGCGGCGTTGGCGTTCGCGCCGGCACGCAGTCGTGGACCGCGGACGTGGTGGTGATGGCCGCCGGCAGCTGGTCGTCGCAGGTTCGCGTCGACGGCGCCGATCCGATTCCCGTGAAGCCGATTCGCGGTCAGCTGCTGCAGTTGGCGGCAGCGCCGGGACTGCTGAAGCGGCCGATCTGGGGCGACACCGGGTATCTCGTGCCGTGGCCGGACGGCTCGGTGCTGGTTGGCGCCACCGTCGAAGACGTCGGGTTCGACGAGTCGCTCACCGAAGACGCGCGACAGGCGCTGCTCCGGATGGCGATCGAGCTGGTGCCGGAGCTCGAGCGGGCCGAACTGGTGGAGGCTCGCGCGGGACTGCGGCCGAAGGGTCCTGACGATCTGCCGCTGGTCGGCCGGTCGCGCGTCGTGCCCGGTCTCATCTACGCCACGGGCCATTACCGCAACGGTGTGCTCCTCGCGCCGTTGACGGCCGATCTCGTCCGCAGGCTGGCGCTCGATCCCGAGGCTGGTACCCGTGATGCATTGGAGCCATCGCGTTGGGGAATGCTGTAGACACGGAGGCACGCGCACGCTGGCTCGGCTGGCAGCAGGCGCACCAGCGCGCGCTCGAGGCGCTGCAGGCGGCCGGACAGGAGTATCATCGCCTCGTCATCGAGCAGGCCTTCGCCGTAGACGATGAGGCGGCGCGGCGCTCGCGGCAGGATGCACTCAGCCGGCTGGAGGATTGCCGCCGGCGGCTCGACCAGCTGCGGGAGCAGCAACCGTCATGGCCCTTCTGACCGACGCCGAGATCGAGCAGCAGCTCGCCGCCCTGCCAGGGTGGTCGCGCGCCGATAAAGCGATTCGCAAGCAGTTCACGTTCAGGGACTTTCCCGAGGCGGTGCTCTTCGTCAGCGCGCTGGTTCCGGCCGCCGAGGCCGCGGATCATCATCCCGACATCGACATCCGCTATAAGCGGGTCACGCTCACCTACTCGACGCACTCGGAAGGCGGCCTGACCGCGAAGGACGTAGAGGGCGCACGTGCGGCAGACGAAGTCGCCGCACAGGTCCCGCACCTGAGCGAATTCGGCGACGGGACGTGAGGTCTTGGAGTCTTGAGGTCTTGGGGTCTTGATGGAGGTGCGGTTCCACCCCGCGAACGGGCCTAATATTTCGTCGGCACCCAGAACCAGAACCCAGAACCTAGAACCCCGAACCCCGCGAACCTCGAGACCCCATCCCCCTGTGAAGCTCAAGAAGCTGTATAGCTCGCGCGAGGTGGCGGCCCAGACCGGCCTCTCGGCCCGCCAGCTCCAGTGGTGGGACCGCCGCGGCATCTTCGCGCCCGCCATCCCGACGCAGCGCACCGAGCGCGGCGGCTTCACGGAGCGGCGCTACACGCCCATCGAACTGCTCGAGCTGATGGTCCTGGCCGACTTGCGGCGCCGGGGCTTTTCGGTGGCGCGCCTGCGAAGCCTGATGCTGGTGCTCGCGACCCGCTTCAAGGTCCGGCTCTACGAGGCGATCGAAGGCGGCGGGCCGATCACGCTCTACATCGACGGCGCCAAGATCTACGCCCGGACGAAAGCCGGCGATCTCTTCAACGTCCTCGAGCACCCCGAGCAGGCGCTGCTCATGGTCGGCGAGGACGTCCGCCTGCGCGAGCTCACCGTTCGCGAGGGCTCAGCGCGCAAGAAAAAAAGAGCGCGCGCATAACCCTCGCGCGCGCACCCCGCACCTCGCACTGGGCGAGATTCTATACGCCATCTCTTTGACTCCACGTCGGCCCCGATCGGCTCGGGATGTCCAGTGCGGAGAATACGCCGAGCGGAGTGACGGATAGGCACAGCTCGTTGCGCCGGGCCTCGAGCGAGGCCAATTCGTCCGAGAAGTCCGCGTGGTGCTTCTCGTACACCACCATCTCGCTCCAGTACTCGATCAGCAGATAGCGCGTCGGCTGGACCTGGTCGCGCAGGAACGAGCTTCCCAGAAACGAGCGGCTCTGGCGGCTCAGCGCCGTCCACGGGCCGTCCGCGCCGTAGAACCGCTCGAACGCGTCCCGCCCGTTCTCAGCCAGCTCGAATTGCCACGCCATTGCAATCACAAGTGCCTCCGCCCCGGATACCGTCGACCTTCGAATGATGAACGTACAGGTTACTTCACGACCTGCACGTCCACTCGGGACGGGAACTTGGCGGAGCGGTAGATCCGGTGAGTCGCCTTCACGAAATCCTGATCGCGCGCTTCGAAGATGGTCTTCGTGAAGGTCTGCGGATTCCGGTCGATCAGCGGGAACCAGCTGCTCTGGACCTGCACCATCACGCGGTGCCCCTTGAGGAACGTGTAGTTCTGGGTGTGGAGGCTGAAGGTGTACTCCTGCACCTGGCCGGCGGGAATCGGCGCCGGCTTCTCGATCCCGTTCCGATAGCGCCCGCGGAAGACTTCGTTCGAAACCATCAGCTGGTAACCAGCCAGGTTCCAGTCCTGCGGGTAATCCTCGGGATAGACGTCGATCAGCTTCACGATCCAGTCGGCGTCGGTGCCAGTCGTGGACGCGAGCAGGTGAGCCATCACCTCGCCGGCGATCGTCATGTCGGCTGTGAGCGGCGCGCTCTCCCAGCTCAGGACGTCGGCGCGATCATCGACAAAGCGCTGATCTTCGACCAGCCACGTGGACCACTTCGATCCACCTGGGAAGTAAGTCGGCTGGATCGGCCGATGCCGGTACGGTACCGGGTGGGCGGGGTCCGAGATGAACTCGTCATAGTCGGCAGGCGCCCTGGCACTCCCGACGGGCGAAGCCGCTCCAGATCCCGAATCCCCTCCCGATCCCGATCCGCCTCCCGGCACGGGCTTTCCAATCCCAAGACGTTCACCCGCGCCGAAGTACAGCGACGTCGTCGCCGGGCCCTTCGGGGGCCACGCCTCCCACTTTCTCCACCGGTTCGTGCCCGACTCGAACGTCTGTGCCTCCGGAAAGTCGCGCGTCCCTTTGTCCTTCAGGAAGTAGGCGAAGAACGGCGCCTGGATGTGGTCGCGGAAGTATTCCGCCGTGTCAGCGCCGAACTTGATTGGGCCGAGCCCATCGCCGGCGCGGGTCCAGCCGCCGTGATTCCAGGGGCCGACGACCAGGAAATTGAGATTGTCCTTGTCCACCTTCTCGAGCGTTTCGTAGATGGCGACTGGCCCGTAGAAGTCTTCCTGATCCCACCAGCCCGCGACGTTCAGCGTTGGCACCTTCACGCTCTTCAGGTGAGGCACCATCGTCTGCCGCTTCCAGAAGGCGTCGTAGTCCGGGTGAGCGACGAAGTCGTTCCAGGTCGGGATCTTCTCGCGGAGGTAACGGATGTTGGCATTGGCGAGCGGGCCGAGGTCGAGATACCAGTCGAACGTGTCGTAGCGATCAAACTGGAACTGCTGCACGTCCTTGCCGCTCTCCATCATCGCCGCGTACTCGAACGCGTAGCTCAGTCGGAACGCGCCGTTGTGGTGGAAGTCGTCGCCAATCCACATGTCGGACGGAGACGCTTGCGGCGAAATGGCCTTGAGCGCGGGGTGCGGCTCGATCGCGCCCATGATCGTCGTCCACCCGTCGTAGGAGACGCCGAGCATGCCGACCCGTCCGTTGTGGTTGGGCACGTTCTTCAGCAGCCACTCGATGGTGTCGTATGTATCGGTGCCTTCGTCGAGCGCAGAGGTGTCGCCGGGTGTGCGGGCCGGACGCTGCATGACGAACTGGCCCTCGGACCCGAACTTCCCGCGGATATCCTGGAATACGAAGATGTAGCCCTCGTCGGCGAGCGTCTTGTAGACGCGCTCGAACGCGCCACCGGCGCCTTCGATGCCGTAGGGAGTGCGGCGCATCAGGATGGGCAGCGGCCCCGGTGGGTTCTTCGGCGAGAAGATCTTCGTGTGCAGCTTGACGCCGTCGCGCGCCGGAATCATCACGTCGCGTACCTCGAAGGCATCGGCCGGCGATGACGCCGTCTGCTGACGGGCCGCCGGCCCGGCGATGGCGAGCGGCACGACCAGCGCGAGGACGGTCAGGACACGGCGGCCGGCGAGCGATGTGGTCATAGGGGTCACCCGGCGGTCAGCATACGATTCTTCCGTGAGCGACGCGAGCACCTGGGCTTCCCAGGCCAACGATCCCTCCTCCGCGGACGTGGCGGCCTCGTATCGCGAGCGTCGCGAGGCGCGTGCCGCGCAGGTGGCCGAATACGATCGCCGGCACGCGCACCTGGCGTGGTGGCGGTTCGCGATCGCGGCCGCGGCGGTCGGCGTGCTGATCTGGCTGGGCCGGCCCGGCATCCCGTGGCTACTGCTGGCTGCTCCCGCTTTCGTCGCGGTCGCGATTCGCCACGCCTTCGTGGAGAACGCCCGCGATCGGGCCACCCGAGCGGTTGTGTTCTACGAGCGAGGTCTCCGGCGCCTTGACGGGACGTGGCAGGGAACTGGGGAGACGGGTGAGCGGTTCCGTTCGGAACATCACCCCTACGCCGACGATCTGGACCTGTTCGGGCGCGGCAGCCTCTTCGAGCTCCTGTCCGCGCCGCGGACGGCCTCAGGGGAGAGCACGCTGGCCTCGTGGCTGCTGGGTCCGGCGTCGGCAGAGGCCGCCAGAGAGCGGCAGCAGGCCATCGACGAGCTCCGCCCGCGACTTGACCTTCGCGAGAGCCTGTTCGTCTTCGGACCCGACGTCCGTGCCATCGTCGATACCGACGCGCTGCGGGCCTGGGCCGAAGCGCCGGTGCGGCTGGCGGCAGCCTGGCCCGCGGCCCTGCTCCCGGCGCTCGCCGTGTTGACGACGGCTCACGTGGGCTGGTGGATCTGGAGCGGGGAGCCTCCACGGTGGCTGGGCAGCCTGCTGGTCGTGCAGTCGGCGGTCGGCTGGTGGTTCCGCGCCCGCGTCCGCGATGTCGCCGAGCACGTGGAACGGCGCGCCCAGGAGCTCGGCGTGCTGCGCGACCTGCTGCAGTTGATCGAACGGGAAGCGGCGGTGAGCCCTCTCCTGCAGCGGCTCGCGTCGGAGCTGCGCGCCACCGGACAGCTCCCGTCGGTGGAGATCGCCCGGTTGGTGAAGCTGGCGGATCTGCTGAACGCCCGCCAGAACCAGTTCTTCGTGCCCTTCGCGGCAATGCTGCTGTTCGGGACGCAGACGGCGATGGCGATCGATCGATGGCGGGCCCGCTGCGGGCGCCTGGTCGGCCGCTGGCTCGATATCGCGGGCGAGTACGAGACCCTCTCGGCGCTGGCCGGCTACGCGGCCGAGCATCCCGCCGATCCGTTTGCCGAGATCGCTGCCGACGGCCCGTTGCTCGAGGCTGTGGCCC
Organism: Vicinamibacterales bacterium; assembly: GCA_035495795.1. Classification (GTDB taxonomy): domain Bacteria; phylum Acidobacteriota; class Vicinamibacteria; order Vicinamibacterales; family UBA2999; genus VFZN01. Next base: position 10,303 of record DATJFF010000119.1, on the reverse strand, counting down.
TGTCGCATCCCCTCATCCCGCCACAGCGCGCGGTTGCCAACGACGTGCGTCTCGGCGCCGACGCGCCGCACGTGTGGCTGGTGAGCGGGTCGAACATGTCGGGCAAGAGCACGTGGCTGCGCACAATCGGCATCAACGTGGTGCTGGCCCAGGCTGGCGCTCCGGTGAGAGCGAAGCGCCTGCGCCTGTCGCCGCTGCAGGTCGGGGCCACGCTCCGCATCCAGGATTCGCTGCAGGCAGGGCAGTCCCGGTTCTTCGCCGAGATCACGCGTCTGAGCGAGATCGTCGCGATGGCACGGCGGCATGCCGGCGCCCCCGAGGCGGCGCCGGTGCTGTTCCTGCTCGACGAAGTGCTTGCTGGAACCAACTCCCACGACCGGAAGATCGGCGCCGAGTCCATCGTCCGCGGCCTCGTCGGGCTCGGCGCGATCGGCCTGGTCACGACCCACGATCTCGCGCTGACCGGCGCCGTGGACGCGCTCGGCCCGCTCGCGGCCAACGTCCACTTCGAGGATCGCTTCGAGGACGGCGCCCTCCACTTCGATTACCGGCTCCGCGACGGCGTCGTCCGCACCAGCAATGCGCTCGCCCTCATGAGATCGGTCGGACTCCAGGTTGAAGAGGAGTGAAGTTGGTGCACCCATCGGTTAGCATTAACAGCTCAGATGGCGATTTCGTACCTCGACTCCGCAGTGCCCCGGCGTCTCGACGGCTGGCACAGTCCCACGCTCGATCTACCGATGCCGATCGTCACGTACGGCGAGCGAGGCCACCCATTGCTGCTGTTCCCGACAGCGGCCGCGGATTTTCTCGAGAACGAGCGCTTCTTCCTGGTGAAGTCGATCGAGCCCGCGATCCTCGCCGGCCACGTGCGGGTGTTCTCGATCGACAGCATCAACCGCCTCGCATGGATGGATTCGAAGATTCCGGTCCCCGAACAGGCGCGGCGGCAGAACCTCTACGCGCGCTATATCGAGGACGAGGTCGTGCCGTACGTGCGTCACATGTGCGGTGACCCTTCGGTTCGCATTGTCACGACCGGCGCCAGCTTCGGTGCGTTCCACGCCGCCAACACGCTGTTCCGTCGTCCCGACCTGTTCAACGGCCTGATCGGGATGAGCGGCTTCTACGATCTCGAGCCCGATTACCTGAAGGGCTACAGCGACGACAACGTCTACTTCAACAACCCGATGTGGTACGTCCGCCAGCTGGCGGGCCCGGCGCTCGAGACGATTCAGCAAGCCTGCCGGATCGTGCTGGTCAGCGGCCGTGGCGCCTACGAGTCGCCGGCGGCCTCGCAGCGCCTCTCGGACCTGCTCAACGAGAAACGCATTCCCCACTTGATGGACTTCTGGGGCCCCGACGTCAACCACGACTGGCCGTGGTGGCGGCGCATGCTCCCGTACTACCTCGATCGGCTGTGATGCGCAGGACTGCGGGAACGACGGCCGAGCCGATACTCGAGCTCCGGCACGCCAGCGTGGTCCGGGGGCAGAGCCGCGTCCTCGATCGGCTGAACCTGATCATCCATCGCGGAGAGCACGTCGCGATCGTCGGGCCGAACGGCGCCGGCAAGTCGTCGCTGATTCGGCTGCTCACGCTGGAGGACTATCCCCTCGCTACCGAGGGCGATCACCCACCGCTTCGTCTCTTCGGCCAGACGCGATGGGATGCGGCCGAGCTGCGCTCGAAAATGGGGATCGTCTCCGCTGACGTGCACGATCGCTTCACGGACGGTCCGTGGGTCGGGCAGGTGCCGGCGCTCGATGTGGTGCTGTCAGGCTTCTTTGCCAGCCGCGGCGTGTTCCAGCATCACGAAGTGACGGAAGCGATGCGCGAGCAGGCTCGCGACGCGCTCATCCGCGTCGGCGCGCTGCACCTGGCGGCGGCCCGGCTCGATCGGCTTTCCACCGGCGAAGCGCGCCGCGTGCTGATCGCCCGCGCGCTCGTCCGCACTCCCGACGCGCTGGTCCTCGACGAACCGACCACCGGCCTGGACGTGGTCGCACGCCACCGCTTCATGGAGCGGGTGCGCCATGTCGCACGCGAGCACACCACGGTGATGCTCGTCACGCAGCACATCGACGAGATCTTCCCGGAGATCCGGCGGGTCATCGTCTTGCGCGAAGGCCGCGTTATTGACGATGGCCCCAAGGACCAGGTGTTGCGCGGCAGCGCGCTGCCGCTGGCTTTCGGCGGGCCGATCCGCGTGACGTGCGAGGACGGCTATTACTACGCGCGTCCCGGGCCCGAGGAATCGTGATGCCGCGCACGCTGGTTCTTACCAAGCACCCTCGTGAGTACGAAACGCTCATCGAAGCCGCGAGGCTGCCCGATCTCACGCTGGTGGCTGCGTCGGACGTGGAGGACGGCCTGGCTCGCGGTGGCAGCAGTGAGGTTCTCGTAGGCGATCCCGCGCGCGTGACGGCCGCGCTCCCGCACCTGCCGAACCTGCGCTGGGTGCAGCTGACCTGGGCCGGTGTCGAGCGGATGCTGGATCCGACGCTCCGCCGCGACTACGTCCTCACCAACATCCGCGGCGTGTTCGGTCCATTGATGTCCGAATTCGTCTTCAGCTATCTGCTGGCGCACGAGCGCAAGATCCTCCAACGGGTCGAGGCGCAGCGCGAGGGACGATGGGACGCGACCTTGCCGGGGACTTTGCAGGGGAAGACGATCGGGCTGGTCGGCGTCGGCTCGATCGGCGCGCACCTGGCAGCCACGGCAAAGCATTTCGGCATGACCGTCCGCGGCTACACCCGCGCGAGCGAGGAATCGTCGCACGTGGACCGCTACTTCCATGGAGACGCGCGGGTCGAGTTCGCCGCCGGCCTGGACTACCTGGTTGCGGTCCTCCCGAATACGCCTGGGACGCGCCGGATTGTCGATGACGAGATGCTGCGGGCCCTGCCGCCGCACGCGATGGTGGTCAATGCCGGCCGCGGCGACACACTCGACACGGAGGCTCTCATCCGAGCGCTTCAGGAGAAGCGGCTGGCAGCCGCGGTGCTCGACGTGTTCGAGGAGGAGCCGCTACCGCCGGCCCATCCGCTCTGGTCCACGCCGGGTGTGTTCATAACCAGCCACACCGCCGCGCCCAGCTTTCCCGCGGACATTGTCGGCGTCTTCGTGGAGAACTATCGGCGTTTCGCGCGGGGCGAGCCGCTACTCTATCGCGTGGATTTCGAGCGCGGCTATTAGGTAGGCCGCCCTCCGGGGGTCAGGCCACGCTTCGCGTGGCGGGCCGGCTTCACCGTCAGGCGGCGCTTTGCGCCGCGGGAAAGCCTCGCTTCGCTCGTCAGGCCACGCTTTTCGTGGCAGGCCGGCGTTGCCGTCAGGCGGCGCTTCGCGCCGCGGGGAAGGCGGACGCACAATCGTTAATTCCTGCGCGGCGAAGCCGCGCCTGACGCGCGTAGCGCGGCCTGCGCCCCGCATGGGCGCCTGCGACGCGTCAGCGTTGCCTGGCGGCGGCCTGCGCCCCCGCGGGGCGCGCCTACGGCGCGGCAGCGCCGCCTGGTGGCTACGCAGCGCCGCCGGCCTTTTCCGTGCGGCGGTACCGTAGCCACCAGCGGGCGGCGTCCTCTTCCGTCCAGCTGTCGCCGGTCCTGATGATGGCGAGACGCCCGCGCAGCGTCTTCGCGCTCGACGGCCGGTCGTCGGGCGATTTGGCGAGGCACTGCAGCACGACCTGCTCGAGCTCCCCGGGCAGCGGCCGCCCGAGGCGCTGCGACGGCGGCTCCGGCGCCGTGTGCAGATGGTGGGCGAGGACCTCGACCACCGACGCGGCCTGGAACACCGGCGTGCCGGTGAGCAGCAGGTACGCGACCGCGCCGAGCGCATAGAGATCGCTGCGGGCGTCGATGTCGCCGCTCCCGGCGATGCTCTCCGGCGCCATGTAGAGCGGCGTGCCGAGGAGCGTCTGGACGATGGTCGCCGCCATCGTCGCGTCGGTCTCGTTGTGGAGGAAACGCTTGACCAGTCCGAAGTCCACCACCTTGGCGACGTCGGGTTCACCGCCCCGCTCGCACAGGATGATGTTGCCCGGCTTGATGTCGCGGTGCACCAGGCCAATGCCATGGGCCTCGGACAGCGCGCCGCTCACCTGCTGGAGAATGCGCACCACCCGCGCCGGCGGCTGCGGGCCGTCGGCCTTGATCAGCTGATCGAGGTTGATCCCGTCCAGGAATTCCATCGCGTAGTAGAAGACGCCGTCCACCGTGCGGCCGTAGTCGAAGATGGAGACGGTGTTGGGATGGCTCAGACCGGCGGTCAGCTGGACTTCGCGTTCGAAGCGGGCGAGGTTCTCCGCGCCGGCTTTCTCGAGCGGCAGCAGCTTGACGGCGGTTGGCCGGCGCAGCAGCGCGTGGTGCGCGCGATAGACCATCCCCATGCCGCCTTCGCCAATTTTCTCGTCGAGCGTGTACTGTCCGAGCCGGCGATTCGCGGCGGCCTCCGCACGCAGGCCAAAGATGACGCGTGAGGCGACGACCGACATCACGATCGCGGCCACCATCCAGGGGATCACGTCCAGCCACACCATAATGGGCAGGGGACCCGGCGATGGCCTGGCGCGGATGATTGGTTCGGTGACGGCGATCATCGGCAGCGCAACGCCAATTCCGATCCAGACCGTGCGCTGCGGGGTCGAAGGCAGCGCGATCGCCCGGGCCAGGAGCACGTAGCTCACCGCCAGGATCCCGATGTAGGCGCCTGTGGCGGGCTCCGCGCCGGCAATCGGCCCAATAGTCCGCGCGTACGCCAGGGACATCAGCGCCACGCCCACGCCGATCCCCCACGTCCCGGCAGCGTCCACTGCGTGCATGACCGGTACCTGCAGGCGCCCGCGAGCGCCGGCGAACCAGATGAGGCCGGCCGCCGTCGTGGACAGCGTGTGGAAACCAAGCCCGGCATCGAAGGGCATCCCCATCACGAGCCGGACACCGGAGAAGAACGCGAGGAACGCCCCGGAAACGAGAAACAACCACTTGCCGTAGAGCGCGAGCCGGCTCTGATGAAAGGCGCGGCCCTCCTCGGTTCCGGTATCGCTGGTGCCCATCGCGATCGGCACCAGCGGATGTGTCGTAATGGCCACTGGCTCAACCTCTCTACTCGGTCACGCGAGCTGTGCGACTTGTCTTCGGAGTTATCGAAAACCTGTCAGCGCAGTAATGTGCCGCGCGTGTGCCGTATTCTCCTTCGGTACGACGTATCATCAAATTCATGCAGACAATCCGGCTGCGGGCGGTAACGTTGATGCTCGCTATTGTCGGGAGCGTAGCGCAACCCGTCCTCGCCCAGACGCCGGCCTCGGACCAGGCGCTTCGCGATGCGCAGGCGGAGGTGGCGCGGCTGCAGCAGGAACTGGCCGCGATGCGCGAGCAGTATGATTCGAGACTGAAAGCGCTCGAGGACAAACTGACCGCGCTCGCCGCGCAGGCGCCGCCGGCCGAACCGGCGCCGCCGGCTGCACAACCGCCGGCCCCACCTCCGGTCGAACTTCCTCCCGCCCCGACTCCTGTTCCCGGCGCGACATCCTCCAACGCAAAGGTTTTCAATCCCGACATCGCCGTGATCGGCAATTTCCTCGGCGCTGCCGGCCACAATCCAAACAGCGATCAGCCGACATTCGGCCTCGACGAAGTGGAGACCTCGCTCCAGGCGATCGTCGATCCCTATGCGCGAGCCGACGTGTTCCTGTCCGCGGGGCCCGATGGCCTCGATGTCGAGGAAGGCTTCGTCACCTTCAACACGCTGCCCGGCGGACTGCTCCTGAAGGCCGGGAAGATGCGGGCCCAGTTCGGCAAGGTCAATACGATGCACACACACGTGCTGCCGTGGACCGATCGCCCGCTCGTCAGCGAGAACCTGGTCGGCGGCGACGAGGGCATTTCCGAGTCGGGGCTGTCGGTCTCGCGGTTGATCGAGAACCCGTTCATGTTCGTTGAGTTGACGGGTGAGACCTTCTACGGCGCCTCGTCGGTCTTCGATTCGCACAAGCGGACCGACCTGGTCTACGTCGCGAGGGCGCGAGCGTATCGCGACCTGACCGAAGGGACCAATCTCGACGTCGGCAGCTCCTTCGCCTACGGCCCGTCGGCGATCGTCCCGGACTTCCTGTCGCCGGAGCACACCTCCACGCGCCTGTTCGGCGTCGACGCGACCTTCCGTTACCGGCCGCTCCGCCGCGCCATCTACAAACGATTCATCGCCCGCTCGGAGTTCATCTGGAGCCAGCCCCACGAGAGTGGCGTCACCCTGCCGACCGCGTTCGGCTTGTACGCGAGCGGCGATTACCAGTTCGCGCGCCGCTGGTATGCCGGCGCGCGCTACGACCGATCGGGCCGGGCGTTCGAGGCGACCACGACCGATAACGGCGGCTCGTTCTATCTCACCTATTGGCCGAGCGAGTTCAACCAGCTCCGCGGCCAGTACCGGCGCACCAATTACGGTGACGGCGTTCACGCCAACGAGTTCCTTTTCCAGTTTCTTTTCTCGATTGGCGCACACGGCGCGCACGTCTTCTAATGTCAGGAGCCCGTATCATGTCCTTCGTGTCCCGAATAACGGCAACGCTCGCGGTGCTGGCGGCGCTCTCGGCGCCGGCACTGGCGGCCACGCCGAAGGTCGTGACCACCACGGAAGATCTCGCCTCGCTGGTCCGCGAAGTCGGCGGTGACAAGGTGACGGTGGACGCGATCGCACGCGGTTACCAGGACCCGCACTTCGTGGATCCGAAGCCGAGCTTCATCCTCAAGCTGCACGACGCCGACTTGCTCGTCGCCGTCGGGCGGGAGCTTGAAATCGGCTGGCTGCCGCCGCTCCTCACCCAGAGCCGCAACGCGAAAATTCAGCCGGGAAGTCCCGGCTATATCGATGCTTCCATTGGCGTGCGCATCCTCGAGCTGCCGACCGGGCAGATTACCCGCGCAATGGGCGACGTGCATCCCCAGGGCAACCCGCACTACTGGCTGGACCCCGAGAACGGGCGTGTCATTGCGAAGTCGATCCTGGAGGCGCTCGATCGCTTGTCGCCCGGCGACGAAGCTTACTTCAAGCAGCGTTACGCGGATTTCGACAAGCGGCTCACCGACGCACAGGCCAGATGGGCGGCCACGATGGCGCCGTATAAGGGAACCAAGATCGTGACCTATCACCGCTCCTGGCCGAACTTCACGGAACGCTTCGGCCTCGACGTGATCGGCTACGTCGAGCCCAAACCCGGCATCCCGCCGTCGCCGTCGCACACGCTGGAGGTCATCGGGGAGATGAAGAAGCAGCAGGCCAAGGTGATCCTCGTCGAACCGTATTTCGACACGAAGACGCCGGACTCCATTGCCCGCGAGGTTGGCGGCAAGGTCCTGGTTCTTTCCCCCTCCGTCGGCGGCGTCAAGGAAGCGTCCGATTACATCAAGCTGTTCGACTACGACGTGAGCCAGCTGGCAGCGACCTTCAAACAGGTGCTGGGCCGCTAGCCATGGACTCGGTGATGCTGCAGTTCCTGGCCGCGCCTTTTGTCGCGAGCCTGATCCTTACCGGCATTCATACCTACCTCGGCGTTCACGTCGTCGAGCGGGGCGTCATCTTCGTCGACCTGTCGCTGGCCCAGATCGCGGCGCTCGGCGCCACTGTGGCGATGCTGGTGCCGTTCTCCGGCGGGGATCCCCACAGCCCGGGCGTGTACTGGTTCAGCCTCGGGTTCACCTTCATCGGCGCGGCGGTTTTTTCGCTCGTGCACCACGGTCAGCGGTCACGCATTCCCCAGGAGGCCGTGATCGGCATCTCCTACGCGGTGGCATCCGCCGCGTCGATTCTGGCGATGAGCCAGTCCACCGCGCAAGGCGAGCACCTCAAGGACATGCTGGTCGGGAACATCCTGGCCGTCTCGTGGCCCGAGGCAGGGAAGACGGCAATCCTGTACGCGGCCGTCGGGTTGTTCCATTACATCTACCGCAGGCGCTTCCTCCTGATCTCGATGGATCCGGACAAGGCGATCGCAGAAGGCATTCCCCTGCGGCTCTGGGACTTCCTCTTCTATCTATCGTTCGGCTTCGTCGTCACCTCGTCGGTGGCGATCGCCGGCGTGCTGCTGGTCTTCTGTTACCTGATCGTGCCGTCGGTGGCGGCGATGATCTACGCCGATCGCATCGGTACTCGGCTGGCGATCGGCTGGGTGATGGGGACAGTGGTCTCACTGCTCGGGATGTACTTCTCCGTCCGCTTCGATCTCCCGACCGGCGCAACCATCGTCTGCACGTTCGGGCTGGTGCTCGTCCTGATGGCGGCGGCGAAGCCGATGATCGCCTCGCGGTGATCCTAGCCAGGAATTCCGAGCAGCCGCATGAGATTGCCGCCCAGCATCGCCGCCTTATCGGTGTCTGACAAACCTGGCGTGTTCAGGATGTGATCCACTGACGTGGTCGTCCATGGGAACGGGTAGTCCGTTCCCATGACGATGTGATCGGCGCCGTATTCGGCCACGAGGTGGCGCAGCCCTTCCGACGTGAAGACCATTGAATCGAAGTAGCACTGATTCAGGTACTCGCTCGGCTTCTTCTTGATCGTCCCCTTGCAGTTGGCCGGAAACGCCACACACCCCTGATCGAATCGTCCCTTGTACGACGGCAGGAATCCCCCGCCGTGCGCGCCGCAGACGCGCAGATCCGGAAACCGGTCGAACACCCCCTCGAAGATGAGGTGGGCCAGCGCGATGGTGGTCTCGAGTGGATTGCCGATCACGTTGCCGAGGAATCCATTACCCTGCAGGCGTCCGCTCAATTGAGGCACGCCCTGCGGGTGAATGAAAATCAGGGCCTGGAGCGCCTCTGCCTGCTTCCAGAACGGTTCGAACCGCGGGGCTGCCAGTTCCTCCTGGCCGACCACCGCGCCGAGCGACACGCCGCGCATCCGATGCGTCTTGAACGCGTCCTCGAGCTGTTCCGCGGCCAGTTCGGGGTGCTGCATCGCGACGGTCGCCAGCGCGACGAAACGATCCGGCTGGGCTGCGCACAATGCCGCGAGGCCCTTGTTCTGCGCGTCGACGATGCGTTCGGCGAGCTCACGGTCGGCGCTGTACCACCACGGATTGATGGTCAGGACTTCGACGTCGATGCCCTGCTCGTCCATGAGCCTGACCCGCTCGTCGCTCATGACCAGATTACCTGCCGCCGATGCCGTCGCCGTTCGCTCCAGGGCGGAGCCGCGAACGACGTCCACGACCGCGGGAATGAAAGTATGGGCGTGGGCATCGATGGTCTTCACCCGCCGGCCCGCAAGCCGCACTTCGCGGCGCCGGCTTCCGCTCTGCAGCGCGGGGAATCTGGAGCCGGCGGCAGCTACACCGGCGGCCGCTGACTGGGCAAGGAATTGTCGACGGGTGGGCATCGTGCTGCTCCTTCCGAGCCCGACAGATTGTAAGGGCGTCGGCGGCCGATGATCGCGCCGCGGTGATCGCTCAGACGAGGCCGCGAGTCACCTCGAGGAAGCGTGCGATGTCGGCCCGCGTGTTGAAGAGCGCCGGTGATACGCGCACCTGGTTGGGGCGTACCGTCACGTCGATGGCGGCCCGCGCGAACGCTTCCGTCTGCGCCGCGGCTGGCTTCGACGTGTAATAGGTCACGATCGACGACCGGTTGCCCTCGGGCGTGAACAACTTGTAACCCTGCGCCGCCAGGCCGGAGCGCAGCTCCTGCGCCAGGGCCACCGTGTGGGCCTCGATGCGGTCCACGCCGACCCGTTCCAGGTAGGTCAGCCCCGCCCCAAGCTGGTAGACCTCGCCGAACGGCAGCGTCGAGTAATCGAAGCGACGCGCCGTCTTGTACAGATCGAAGCCGCCATCCGGACGTTCGTGCTCGACGTGCAGCGCGCCAAAGCGATCGAGCGTGATCCGATCGAGCACTTCGCGGCGCACGTAGAACGGCGCCACGCCGAAGCTGCCGAGCAGCCACTTGTACGTGCCGGCGCACATCACGTCCACGCCAGCCGCCTTGACATCAATCGGGAACATCCCGACTGCCTGGATGCCATCGGTGTAGAACAACGCGCCGTTGGCGTGCGCGATCTCCGCAATCGGTTTCATGTCGTGACGGAAGCCGTTCTGGTGCGAGACCCAGGCCACCGACACCAGCCGGGTGTGCCGATCGACGAATGGCTCGACGTCCTTTGCCTCCACCCGCCCGTCGCGGTGCTTCGCCACCCGCAGCTCCACGCCGCGACTGTCCCGCAGGTGCTGATAGAGCACGAACTCGGTCTCGTAGTGCAGCTCGTCGATCACGACGTTGTCGCCCTTTTTCAGGTCGAGCGCGCC
>DATJFF010000118.1:0-2824 GCA_035495795.1 Vicinamibacterales bacterium | reverse complement strand
TCGTGAGCCTGAAGAACAACGCGCGCCTCGTTTACTCCACCGAGAACTCCGGCAAGTGCCCTGTGTGCGGCTGGCCGCAGAGGGATTGCCAATGCAGCTCCCGGCGTCCGCCAGAGGAGCCAATCCCAGCGCGCCTCGTGGCCAAGCTCCGAATGGAGAAAAAGGGACGTGGAGGCAAGACGGTCACGGTCGTCTACGGGCTGCCGCAGAACGAACAATTCCTGAAGGATCTGAGTCAGGAGCTCAAGAAGGCCTGTGGTACGGGCGGGGCCGTCGTCGAGGGCGGCGTCGAACTGCAGGGCGATCTGCGCGATCGCGTGCGCGACGTCCTGGCCAAACGGGGATTTGCCGTCAAAGGGTGACGTCAACGACGCGTGTCACTCGATGTAGAGTCTCGACATGGTCGGTCGCACGTTGATGCACTACAAGGTCGTTGCCGAGCTTGGTGCCGGCGGGATGGGCGTGGTGTACGAAGCGCTCGACCTTCGTCTCGATCGCCGCGTGGCGCTGAAGATCCTCCCGGCCGACAAGAGCGATGACCAGCAGCGTCGTGCACGCTTCCTGCACGAAGCGCGGACAGCCTCGGCGCTCAACGATCCGCATATCGTCACGATCTTCGACATTTTCACGGTCGACGACACCGACGTGCTCGTGATGGAGCTCGTGCCCGGACGGACGCTCCGGGACATCCTCAACGACGGTCCGATGCCGCTGGTAAAGGCACTCGATGTCGCCCTTCAGGTGGCCGAAGGCGTCGGTGCCGCACACACCGCCGGCATCGTGCATCGGGATTTGAAACCTGGCAACGTGATGGTCACCGAGCGCGGACGCGTCAAGGTGCTCGACTTCGGCCTGGCAAAGCTCGTGGGCAGCGGTTCTCTGGCCGATCAACCGACGACGCTGGCACCGGCAACGCTGGCTGGCATGCTGCTGGGAACCGTCGATTACATGTCGCCCGAGCAGGCCAGGGGCGAACCGATCGACGCGCGAAGCGACGTGTTCTCGCTCGGCGCGATGCTCTACGAGATGATCGCCGGCGCGCGTCCGTTCACCTCGGGCCACGCCCTGGGCGTGCTCCACGAAATCGCGTACGGCGCGATTGTCCCGCTGCGCGCCAGACGTGCGGACGCGACCGCTGACATCGAGCGGATCGTGTTGCGCGCGCTGGAGCGCGACGTGACCCAGCGATATCAGACGATGGAGGCGTTCAACGCCGACCTGCGGCGGGCGCACCGTGCCGTCCAGGCGGAGGCGCCAACTGCCGTGGACACGCCGGCGCCCGTCCTCGTACCACCGCCGCTGCCGGCGGCCGTCCTCGCACCACCGCCGCTGCCGCCGCCCGCCGCTCAACCACCTGTCGGACAATCCGGTTCGACGTACGCGCCGTTGCCGCCACCATCCGGGTCTGATTCTCCATATACGGTCACACCCGATCCGCGCGCGACTCGGCGGGGGCGGCGGTACGGCCGCCGCGTTCGCAAGCGGCGCTCGTTCTGGACGAAGGCCGCTATCGTGGTCTCGATCGTGTTCATGGTGAACTGGACGCGCAGCTGCGTGTTCGACAGGCCTCGGGTTGTGAGCGGCCAGCGTAATGCTGGCGACGGGCAGCCACCGAAGCAGGACGACCTCGGTCAGGCCATCGAGGACGCCGTCGCCACGGGCCTCTTGCGGATCGGCTCCGGGTCGGCCGAGATCCAGCTGGCAAGTGCGCAGATCTATTGGAAGCGCGCCCAGCAAACCAGAGATCCGGTATCGATGAAGAGGGCGGAGGACGCGTTCAACGAGGCGATTCGGCTTGGGTTGAACGCGAGCGATGAAAGCGAAGCCCGGGAGGCGCTGCGGCAGATCGCGGCGCTGAAGACGCCGGCCGAGGACCCTCCGACCGGTAACGAATCGTCAGGTCGACCCGCTACCGACGCACGGGATCCGCGGTAACGACAGTTTGTGTCCGGCCAACACGTCACCTGTCGAGCCCGGGGGCTGACGGCACGGCCGGTGCGAGTGTTGACGAGTGCCTTCGCTGGAGACACGCGACGTCCCAGTGATAAATTGTCGCGATGCGCACCTCGTTCGACGGATCCCGTAGCGACCCTCGCGCAGTCGTCTACGCGCGTGCGACCATCGATTTGGCATCCCGGGACGTCCGCTTGGAAGACGTGCCGTGCCGGAACCTCGAGGATGTGCTGGGAGGATTCGGGCGATCGTTCCAGATCCTGGCGGAGCGGACCATCACGCACGCGTTCACGCCCGACAATCCTCTCATCGTCAACACCGGCGTGCTGACGGCGTCGAATGTCATGACCGGTCTTCGCACGTATTTCTCGGCCTACAGCCCACTCAAGGTTTCCAACAAGGGCCTGCCCGCCGCGATGTGGTCGGCCGGCAGCTGCAAGTTCGGCCCGAAGCTCAAATGGACCGGGCTCGACGAAGTGATTCTGGAGGGCCGGGCCGAGGTGCCGGTGTATCTGGTGATCCGTCACAGCGAGCAAGGTCCTCAGATTGCGTTCGAGCCCGCCGGCGACCTGCTCGGGCTCACCTGCCACGAGAAGATCATGTGGCTGCGCGATCGATACGCCGACGCCCACTTCGCGGTGATCGGCCCCGCCGGCGAGCACTACGAGGATTGCTATATAGCGTCGGTGGCACTCAGCACCGAAAACCAACTCAGGTCGGGCGACGACAAGTGCCGATGGGCTGGCCGCGGCGGGATGGGCGCCGTCATGGGCTACAAGCGCCTGCTGGCGATCGTCGCGCAGGCGCCAGACCGCATCGCGAAGCTGAAGCCGGAGATCCGCGACATCAACAAGGCGGCGTCGACCGGCCC
>DATJFF010000117.1:0-3213 GCA_035495795.1 Vicinamibacterales bacterium | reverse complement strand
CTCGAGCGTGTGAACCGGCAGGGCGCGACGATGGTGATCGTCACCCACTCCAGCGAGGTGGCGTCGCGCGCCTCGCGCGTCCTCCGCCTCGCCGACGGGCAGGTCGTGGCCGACGAGCCTGTCGATCACGCGCTCGTATTGGCGTCGGCGCCGTGACCACGATGCTTGAGCATTGGCGGATCGCGCTGGGGGCGCTTCAGGCGAACTGGTTCCGCGCGCTCTTGACGGCGCTCGGCGTGGTCATCGGCGTAGCGTCGTTGATCGCCGTCACCGCGGTCAGCGCGGGCGCCCAAACGGAGGTCGCGAACAGCATTCGCAAGCTTGGTGGAAACGTGGTGAAGATCGACGGCGAGTTCATCTCGGTCGGGACTACGCAGACGGCGACGGATCGCACGATCACACCCGAGGACGTCGCGGGGGTCGCCAAGCTCCCGAGCGTCACGAAGGTGGCACCGCATCAGGACATCGAGAGCCTCGTTGTCTCGGCCGGGCGCAACAAGACGAACACGTGGCTGGTGGGGCTGACGCCCTCCTACTCGAACGTCCAGAACCAACAGGCACGGACAGGTCGCTTGATCTCGGCCACCGACGTCAGCTTCGGACGCAGCGTGATGGTACTCGGGCTCGTTCCGGCCGAGAAGCTCTTCCCCGGACAGGACCCGATCGGCCAGACGGTGCGAGTCGGCAACCAGGAGTTCGAGGTGGTCGGAGTGCAGAGCCGCCGCGGCAAGCTCGCGGACGAGAACCTCGACAACCGCATCTTCGTCCCGCTCCCGCTCGTCACCGGCGTTCTTCTGGGGGGCGGTCCGAACACCGTCCACCTAGACCTCCTGGTCAGCAATGCGGGGGAGATCGAGCCGACCATGGACACGATCAGCACCCTGCTGCGGCGCCAGCACCAGCTGCCGGCCTCCTATCCCGACGACTTCTCGGTCGAGGACCAAGCGAGCATCGTGAAGGAAGGTCAGCGGGCAACAACGACGTTCCGCATCCTCACCTTCGCGCTCGGTGGAATCGCACTGCTCGTCGGTGGGATCGGGATCATGAACATGATGCTCGTCTCCGTCCACGAGCGGACGCGCGAGATCGGCATCCGGAAATCGGTCGGAGCGGGGCCCTGGAACGTCCAGGCGCAGTTCCTAATCGAGGCGATCGTCTTGAGCACGCTCGGCGGCATCGCAGGCGTGATCGCCGGCCTCGGCGTCACCAGGTTGATCAGCGCCTTCGCGGGCTGGCAAACGCTGACCAGCATTCAGCCGCTGGTCGTGGCCTTCCTGGTGGCGATGGCCGTCGGGCTCGTGTTCGGCTACTACCCGGCGAGGCGCGCATCCCGCCTCGATCCAATTGCCGCCTTGCGGTACGAGTGAGGAGGTGAGCACTGTGCCAGCTGCGATCGCACCACGGCAGGCGGACACGGACGCCACGTTGCTGCCCATCCACGAGGTCGCCCTCTTCTTGCGGACTCATCTCGGCAAGAAGACGACGGCCTACCTCAGCGGCGTCACCGACCCGAAGATGGTCACCCACTGGATCGCGCGGCACAACACACCGCGGGAACGGCCGCAGATGCGTCTACGCGAGGCCTACCGAGCGGCGGAGCTGCTCGTAGTCGCCCATGGGGACGAGGCGGCAAAGGCGTGGTTCGTGGGCTCGAACGCCGAGCTCGGCGACCAGGCGCCTGCGTATGTGATCCGCAACGCGAGCACCTGGGAGGACCTCCGCCTCGTCCTCCCGGCTGCACGGGCGTTTGCAGGAGTGCTGCGCTGACCGCCCCTAGAGCCGCCGCGCTGCTCGCGGGAGCGCGTCACGTAGTCCGTCGAGCTTCTTCTGCGGTCGTCCCGGCGCTCGGAAGGCTGACCCAGACGTCCGCGCCGCTCCCGTTCATGTTCGCGAGGTGCGCGCTGCCCCCGTGTGCCTCCGCAATGGCGCGAACGATCGAGAGCCCGAGCCCTGAGCCGCCGCGCGCCCGCGCCTGATCGAGCCGCGCGAAACGCTCGAATGCCTGCTCCATCAGCTCGGGTGGGAAGCCGTTGCCCTCGTCGGTCACGTGCAACTCGACGACACCGTCTGTTTGCGCAGCTGACAACCGCACCTCCCCCTTCCCGTAGCGGAGCGCGTTGTCGAGCAGGTTTCCCAGCGCCTGCTCGAGTCTGATCCGGTCGCCGCGCACCCGAAAAGCCCCGGGCGTCACCACACGGACGCGCCTACCCGCCTCCTGTGCCCGCCATTCGAACCGGTTGGCGATCGAATCCAGCAGCTCTGCCGTCTCCAGCGTCTCGAGGCGCAACGGCAGCTTGCCGCGATCGGAGCCGGCGATCAGAAGCAGGTCTTCGGCGAGCTGGGCGAGTCGATCGACCTCCTCGGACGACACGCGTACAGCATCCCTCAGCTCCTCCGGCCCCTCGGCATGTCTGAGGGCGAGCTCGAGCTCGGTGCGCAGGAGCGCAAGCGGCGTCCGCAGCTCGTGACCGGCGTCGGCCACGAATTCGCGCTCGCGCTCGAGGGCGTTCTCCAGACGCGCGAGCATTGCGTTCAGCGTCTCGCCGAGCCGCTCGAGCTCGTCTCCCGTCCTCGGGACAGGCAAGCGCTCCCCGGGCGTTTCGGCCGAGATTGCGGCCGCTCGCTGGCGCATCGACTCGACCGCACGGAGCGACAGTCCCGCCAGGAAGTACCCCGCGATGGATGCCAACGCCAGAGCGATCGGACCGGCGATGAGAAGCTCGTTGCGAAGGCCCCCAAGCGTCTCGGTGCGGTCCGCCCGAGTGACGCCGACGACGAGGACGAGGCGGCGGCCACGCCGGACGACCGGTGAGACCAACATCCGCGACTGCTCGTCGAGCCCGGGCACGGACCGACGATTGGCAAAGAAGGCCTCGGCCCGCGCTCTTCGCAGGTCGGCCGGACTCAGCAGCGATACCGTGCCTAGAGGCGGCGTGGCATCCACTACGTTGCCGCGGCCATCCAGCAGCTGCGCGTAGTTCTCGCCCGCCTCGACCAACGGCGCACCGCTGGCCGCCGCCAGCGACGACCCCGGCTCCCGAACGATCACTTTGAGATCGTGGGTGCGCACCAGCAACTGGCGGTCGAGCGTGGCGGCGAGGTGAGAGTCCACCCGCATGTAAAGGAACCAGCCGGTCGCAGCGAGCACGAGCGCCATTGCGACGGCGAAAGCCGCGGCCATGCGGACGCGGATCGGGACCCGGGTCATCCACC
>DATJFF010000116.1:0-2936 GCA_035495795.1 Vicinamibacterales bacterium | reverse complement strand
GGCTCAGGCGGCCGTAGCCCAAGCGCCGACTCAGCAGTTCGCGGCGACCGCCGCTTTCAGCCACCGCTGGATGCTCGGTGGATCGATATCGGCGGCGGTGCTCACCTTCAGCATGCGGTTGCCCTTGCCACTGCCCTCGAGTTTCTTGCCCGGGTCGGCGAGAACCACGGGAGGAGCGAAGATGTTGATCGCGACGTTGTCCTTGAAGGCCGCGAGCGCGCAGATGCTCTTCCCGTTCTTCGCCGCGTAGAACGGCACGCCCCACTTGATCGAGACCGTGGCGCCGGGCACGCCCTTCATGACCTGCGCGTGAAGCTTCTCGAGCAGGGCGCGTTTTGCGGGCGGCTGCGCCGCGAAGTAGGCGCGATCGACCGCCGCCGATCGCGCGCTCCCCGGCTTGGCGGTGGTCTTCTTGGCGTTGCTCACCTGCGCCATGGTAGGATAGTTGCAGATACAACTACCTGAGGAGACCCAGCCATGCCCGCCGTCACCGTCCAAGATCCGCTCACCCTCCCGGCCATCGAGGCGCCGTCCGGCGCGCGATTCCGCCGCGTGCAGCGGGTCGTCCGTGCCATCCAGACCTACGAGGGCGAGGGCTTCCCGGTCCGCCGCCCGTTCCCCGGCCTCGAGCGCACCGTCGCCGATCCGTTCATCTTGCTCGATCAGATGGGCGAGGTGCAGTACGGCGTCGGCGAAGCGAAGGGCGCGCCCGACCATCCGCACCGCGGCTTCGAGACGGTGACCTACATGATCGACGGCGAGTTCGTGCACCGCGACTCCACCGGTGGTGGCGGGGTCATCGCGAACGGCGATACCCAGTGGATGACCGCGGGCGCGGGCATCGTGCACTCCGAGATGCCGCCCGAGAAGCTCATCCGCTCCGGCGGCCTGTTCCACGGCGTCCAGCTCTGGGTGAACCTTCCGGCCGCGCAGAAGTGGTCGCCCCCGCGGTACCAGGACATCGCGGCCAAGTCCGTGACGTTGGTTCGCTCGCGCGACGGTGGGGCGCTGGTCCGAGTCATCGCCGGAGAGCTCGCCGGTCACGCGGGTCCAGGGGTCACCCAGACGCCGATCACGTACGCGCACGTGACCCTGGCTCCTGGCTCGACCTTGGAGCTGCCGTGGCGCGCGGACTTCAACGCGCTCGTCTACGCGCTCGGGGGATTCGGCTCGGTCGGGACCGAGCGCGTCCCGCTCGAATCAGGCCAGCTCGCCGTCCTCGGGGCCGGCGATGCGCTCCGCATCGAAGGAAGCTCGCGCCAGGACAGCCGCAGCACCACCTTCGACGTGCTGCTGCTGGGTGGCCGGCCGATCGGCGAGCCGGTCGTGCAGTACGGACCGTTCGTCATGAACACGCGCGAGGAGATCCTCCAGGCGGTCGCCGACTATCAGGCCGGCCGGATGGGCTCGATCCCGGCCACACACTTCGGCGCGGGACCGAAGGACCAGAGCTAGCTCGCGCGCGCGGCGCGGCAACAGGGTGGATCCGCGGCGATAATCGCACCGGTGCAGTGGAAGAAGACGCCGCCCGAGCTCGCCGCGACCTTCGACAAGGCTGCGCCGAAGGACCCGAAGGTCGTCCGCAAACCGATGTTCGGCTACCCCGCGCTCTTCCTGAACGGGAACATGTTCGCCGGCACGTTCCAGGACAAGATCGTGGCACGCCTTGCGGAGGATGCGCGCGCCCGCGCGCTGAAGGCGGGAGCGAAGCACTTCGAGCCGATGGCCGGACGGCCGATGAAGGAGTACCTCGTGGTGCCGGCGGCGGACGTGGCGAAGCCAGCGGCGCTGAAAAAGTGGATCGACGAGGCGCACGCCTACGCGACGACGCTGCCTGAGAAGACGAAGAAGAAACCGTCCGGGGGTGGCAGGGGCGCAGCCCCTGCGAGAAAAAGGCGGGCTTAGCCCGCTCGGATGTCGCCCTTCGGCTCGAACTTCGCGCTCGCCGTGAACGACGTGCGGTTCGGGACCTCGTCGACCTTCGTGATGCGATAGAACACCGGCGCTCCCGACTGACGGGTGAGGCGAATAAGGGAGCCGAGCTTGACCGGACCGGCGTTCACGATCTTGTTCGAGAGCGGACCACCGGTCAGTCGGATGACAGTCTCGATCGGCATCAAGAGTGAATGCTAAGGGCCGGGCTCACAGAAGAGCCCGGCCCTTTGGCGATCGCTTTCGCGATTAGTACCGGCTAGCCGGTCGACGCGTCTCGAAGCAGCTGCTGCAGTAGACGGGCTTGTCGCCACGCGGCTGGAATGGCACGCGGGCTTCCTTGCCGCAGGACGAGCAGGTCGCGGTGAAGAACTCGCGCTCTCCGCCGTATCCGCCGCCGCCACGCGAGCTCCCGCCGTAGCTGGAGCCGCCGCCGCCCGACGCCTTACGCGCCGCACGGCAGTCGCTGCACCGGCCAGGCTGGTTCATGAGGCCGCGCTGCTGGTAGAACTCCTGCTCCCCCGCGGTGAACACGAACGGGTTCCCGCAGTCCTTACAGGTGAGAGTGATGTCGCTGAAGCTCATTTGGCTTCTCCTTGATTTGTTGGTCCTGACCCGAATCGCAGCCTCGGGCCGAAAGGAGAAGTCCCTCGAAACCTGTTGGATCGATCGTCGTGCCGTGACCTGTTGTGCGATAAGTCTAGCACCCACCCTTCCGGCCTGGTTGTTGCATTCGGCTGTCAGCGCATGTCTGTCTCCCGACCGGTGAAACGCGGCCCGTTCCGGCTCATGGGCCTGGCCCTCATGGCGAACGGCCTGCTCGGGCTCGCCCTCGTCGGGATCGCGCTGGGCGCACTGGGACCGCTCCTGACGCGGGCGTCGGTGGCCGCCGATTCAGCGGGAGATTCGCTCGCGGCCGCCGCGCAGGCCCTCGACCAGACATCCACGTCGTTCGACGGGTTCAGCAAGAGCCTCGATGACGCAAAATCATCGTCGGCCCACGC
>DATJFF010000115.1:0-4067 GCA_035495795.1 Vicinamibacterales bacterium | reverse complement strand
CGAGGCGATACGGGTCGCCCTCTGCAGATACGCGCTTCAGCGTTGCGCCAAGAAGCGTGTCGGCCTGGGCAGCGCGCCCGGTTCGATAAAGAACCTGGCTTTCGAGCAGCTCGAGGTCGGCGAGAAGCGCGGGATCAGCATCGGCAAGTGGTTTTGCAGCAGCAATCAGGGCTGGCGCCTCGTCGAGCTGCCCCTGCGCGACCTTTGAACGGGCCAGGAGTTGGAGCTGCCGCCCGCGAACGCTATTGAGCTCGGACTTCTGGGGAACCGGGTCATCGAGCCAGCGCCTGGCCGCGGCGAGGCTGCCGCGACTGAGCTCGGCGTCGGCAACCAGCAGCCTGAATCGCCAGGTTCGGAGCTCGTCGCCGGCACGTTCGGCGCGTGTCGCGGCGTCCGCGGCCGCCTCGAGCGCAGCGTCGATCCTGCCGCGCCGCATCTGCTCCTGTGCGGACGCGTAATCGCGATCGAGAGCCGACGGCGAGGACCCGCACGCGATCGACAGGATCGCCGCGACCGCCGCCAGCGCGACGCATCGACCGCCCACGGCACGCTACTCCGGCCAGGATCCGTTCGTATCGACGTCGCTGACCGAGCCCGATCCGCCAGTCGGCGATCCCAGCTCCATCCTGACCATCACCAGCCGGCGCGTGCTCGACTGGACGATCAGCTCGCCGAAATAGAACTCACCGAGATTCGGGACGCGGATGCCGTTGCTGCCGATCTTCTCGGCGCGCGGATACTCGCGCCCGTTCTGCCAGTCCAGCGACGTGACGATGGTGCTGAAGACCATGTCGCGATCGCCGTGCTTCTGCGGGATGTCGCGGTTCTCGATGAGCTTGGCTCGTGTATCGGCCTTCTGGAACCGCTCGATCTCGATGACGACGTCGAGCTTGAAGCGTCCGTGCACGGGTGAGTCGAACGTCACGGTCGACACCTTGGCCGACTCGATGATCACCGACGATTCGTGGCCTCGCTTGCTGCTCCGCGACACCAGCGCCGCCGACACGTCGGCCACGCGCATCGTCGGCTCCGGTTCGTCGTTGCGATTGAGCGGCGGCGCGCCGCCTATCTCGACGCCCTGGCAGCGGGCGCTGACGCGGGTGGTTGCGGTGAGCGATTCCGCCGGCATCTGGCGGCGAGTGACGCGAATCGCGTCCTTCAGGTTGTCGACGAGGCCTTCAGCGAACGTTTCCGCCTGCCGGATCCGGAACGAGCGGCCGAGCTTGATGTCGCGTTCCCGCCAGACAGATCGGCCGCCCGTGATCGACAGCGCGCTCCCGCCGCTCGACGCGAGCACCACGTTATCGGGGCGCACGAAGTGGCCGCCGAACGCAGCCGCGCTACCGTTGAACAGGAAACGGCGAGTCAATTCCATGGGTGGATCCTTGGCGAGGTGAGAAGTAAGAGGTGAGAGGTGAGAAGCAGGCCCGAAGCCGGAACAACCTGCTACTTAGCTTCTTACCTCTCACTTCTCACTTGTCACTTCGGACACGGTGAACTTGTATTCCAGCGACGCTGACCCTGGCGCGCCGGAGGTTCCGACGGACAAGGTGTAGCGGCCGGCAGAGTCCAGCGCTGATGCGGGAATCAGCAGCAGCAGCGGCGTGCCGGGGGGAGGGGCCGCAGCGGTTCCGGACGCCACCGACACGCCGTCGGCGGCGCGGAGATCATACGTCAGGCTGGCGCCGGCGGCGACGGCACCGAGATCGACGGCCAGGGCGAGCACGCCGGCGGCCGGCCGCGTCAGCGTCGGCTCCGTCCCGCGCGAGGCCCCTCGCAGCGTGACCGGCGACAACACGGTCGGACCAATGATCTGCTCGCGAAGAGCAGGGACCACCCAGAGCGCCTGGTAGCCGGCGACGAGCGTGAGCATCGCGGCGGCGGCCCACGGGATGGCGGTGCGCCAGAGGTCCGGGGGTCTTGGGGTCTTGAGGTCTTGGGACGTGGGACCTGGGACCTGAGGTCTGGGACCCGCGGCGGGGAGGTCCTGGGTTCTTGAGGTCCTGGGGTCCTCTGCCTTTTGCTTTGTGCCTTCTGCCTTTTGCCTTATGCCTTCTGCCTTGTGCCTTGTGCCTTCTGCCTTGACCGGGGGCAGCAGCCCCGCCTTGACACCCTCTTGCATGAGGGCACCGGTCCTCACGTCCTCGGCGCACATCGGGCAGGCGAAGAGATGCTCCTCGAACGCGAAGCGCTCGAGCTCCGGCATGTCGTCGAGCAGATAGCGCTCGGCGGCGTGCTTCTCGACGGCCTGCTCGTGGGTCATGCGTCCATCCCCTCAGCCGCGCCGCCCTGGAACCGCTCGCGAAACTTTGCCTTGGCGCGGTGGACGAGGACGCGCAGGTAGTTGCGGTCCACGTTCAGTGCGCGGCAGATGTCGTCTTTGTCCCGTTCCTCGAAAAACAACCATCGCAGCAGCTCCTGCTCGCGGTCCGGCAGGGCCGCCAGCGCTTCTCGAACCTGCTCCCGCTCCTCCGCCCGCAACAGCCCCGATTCCACGCTCGGCCGCTGCTCGTCCACCTGTTCGTGCCCGTCGGCCAGCTGCTGCACCTTGGCACCGGCGCGATAGCACTCGAACAGCACGTTGTTGCAGACGCTGTTCACGAACGCGCCGAGGCTCTCGGCCGACGCCAGCCCGCCGCGCTCCTTCAGCGTGGTCAGCACGCGCCGGAACGTCTCCTGCCGGGCGTCCTCGACCAGCGCGGCCGATCGCAGCCGCGACCGGAGCTTCAAGGTCAGCAGGTCCCCAAAATAGCGAACGAAGTGGCGCTCGGTCTCGGGATCGCCGCCGACCAGCCGATCCAGGTATCCACGATCGAATTCAAACCGTTGGAGCCGCAAGCTCCGAATCGTATCCCTGTCGCACCCTGTCGCACCAGCCGCACCTGGCGCACCCGCCTCACTTGAGTGTGTGGTGTTGGCGGGGGGCCGAACGTTACACCTCTGTCGCTGAAACGCCGGACCGACCGGCGACACTAGGGGTATGCAGCCGGAGCAATCATGACGAACGGAACAGGTAACGAGGCATTTTTCGTCGGGTCCAGCGCCTTGAGCCGGCAGCTGGTCAGCGAAATCGAGATGGCCGCGCGATCAGACGCGAAGGTGCTCGTCACCGGTGAGACCGGGGTGGGCAAAGACGTGGTCGCGCGGCTGCTCCATCAGCGAAGCGCGCGCAGCGGGGCGCCGCTGGCCACCATCAACTGCGCGGGGCTGCCGGATAGCCTGCTCGAGTCGGAGCTCTTCGGCCACGTGCGAGGCAGCTTCACCGGCGCCGTCCGCGACAAGGCCGGCCTGCTCGATACCGCCGATCGCGGCACTGCATTCCTGGACGAGGCCGGCGAGATGAGCCTCCGCATGCAGGGAATGCTGCTCCGCTTCCTCGAGACCGGCGAGGTGCAGCGCGTCGGCTGCGAGCGGACCAACCGCCGCGTCAACGTGCGCATCATCGCCGCGACCAATCGCGACCTGGCGCAGCACATCGCGAACGGCCTGTTTCGCAGGGACCTCTATTACCGGTTGAACGTCATCCGCATCCACGTCGCCCCGCTCCGCGAGCGGACGGAAGACATCGCCGATCTGTTCGAGTTCTTTGCCGCGCAGTTCGCGCGTCACTACGGCGTCGGCGTCCGCACGTTGACCGCCGAGGCGCGGCGCCTGCTGGCGACCTACAGCTGGCCGGGCAACGTCCGCGAGCTGAAGAACCTGGCCGAACGGCTCGCGGTCCGGGGAGCCGGGGAGCCGGTCCGCCCCGAGCACCTGCCGCTCGAGTACCTGCACGGCGTCCCGATTCTCTCCGCCGCGAGCGCGCTCGATCTGAACGGGTCAGCGATGGAGGTAGGCCCGGCACCCGAGAACCACACCCTGCTTCGGCGCCTGCTCTACGAGCGCGAATCGTTCTGGACGGCGGTGCACAGGCCCTTCATGGATCGCGATCTCTCGCGAGAACAGCTGCGCGATCTGATTCGCGCCGGACTCGAGCGGACGAGCGGCAATTACCGCCTGCTGGTAGAGCTGTTCAACATGGCGCCGTCCGATTACAAGCGGTTCCTCGGATTCCTGCGCAAGCACGA
>DATJFF010000114.1:0-17965 GCA_035495795.1 Vicinamibacterales bacterium | reverse complement strand
GCGACCACCGATGCCTGCGAGATGCCAATCGACGACTCGTAGGTCGGCGACTTCACAATCAGCGGGAACTTCAAATTCTTCTTTCGCACCGCCGGCCGCCGGTTGAGCGGTACCACCGTGAAGTCCGGGGCCGGCACGCGGTGGTAGGCGAACAGCTTCTTCGCCAGCGACTTGTCGCGGGCCAGCGTGAGCCCGCGCGGGTTGCACCCGGTGTAGGGCAGGCGCAGCAGCTCGAGGTAGCTGACCACGTTCTGGTCGAACACGCCGATGTCGGCGAACGCCTCCATCAGGTTGAAGACGATGTCGGGCTTGAACTCCTCGACGTTGTGCCGGATCGGCGTCAGGTCGTCGTGGACGCCGATGACGCGCAGCTCGAAGCCCTTCTTCCGAAGCGTCGAGACCACGTCGTACTCCATCCGCCACGACGCGGTCGGCACCTCCGCCGGATCCGCGGACTCCGGCGGAACGAGGTCCTTGTGCACGAGCACCAGCACGCGTTTCGGCGTCATAGCGCCACCCGGTGCCGGCCGCTGTGCAGGTAGTTCATCACCTGCACCGTCAGCAGCACGGTGAACTCCTGGCGCGCCTGGTCCTCGGGCAGCGCCAGGCGCAGCTTCAGCTCACGAGCCCGCGCGATCATGTCCTCGAGCACCCGATCGATCGTGTACTGGTAGATGCCGGTCCACTCCGCGACCATCCGGCGGACGCTGCGCCGATGGCGGGCCATGAACTGCGCGGCGGTCGGACGGTCGGCGTGATCTGGAGCGTCCGAGAACAGCCGCCGCAGGTCGCGATCGTAGAAGGCCGGGTGATCGACGCCGTAATGCCGCCGCCGGCGCCGATAGTGCTGCCGCAGGGTGCGCCGTACCCTCCGCAACGGATCCACTTCCTCGATCGACGACTCGAGCGGCGGTTTGCCGGCAACCGATCGCATCAGCTGATCCATGTATTCGAGCTTCTTGATCGCCGGCCATCCGGCATAGCGCTGCTCCCAGTTCGAGTTCGGGGTCAGCCACACCGCAAACGTCTCCGCGAAGTCCTCGTCGGGATGGCTCTGCGCGTACCACGGATCGAGGTGCATGACGAAACTCTTGCTGTACGGCTTGGGCGTGTAGAACTCGGGATATTCAACCGACGAGGCGCCGAACAGCGCCCGGCGTTGGCGCCGCCGCCGCAGCTTGTAGGCGTTGTCCACCACGTGGCCGGCCTCGTGGCGGAGGATGCGCATGCACCACTCGTGCTCGCCGCCCTCGACGGCCAGCATCTCCGAGTGCTCGAGGCGCTCGAGGCGCGGGTGTGCGAGGAAGAACGGGATGGCCATCGAGGCATGGCCGTCGGGCGTGAACCATTCCTCGCCGAGGTAGAAGTGAATCGGAAAGTCCAGTCCGCGGGCGGCCAGCTCGGCGCGGAGCTCGGCGACGCGTCCCTCCATCATCGTGCCCGGAATCGAGAGCGGCAGGTCCGAAAGGCGCAGGTCCAGCAGCGCCGCATCCGGCAGTTCGTACCAGTTGGGCGGAACCGCGCGACGGCCCGGCATCGGTCAGGGCTGGACGGCCGCGATCGGCACCATGGCCGTGAGCACGCGGTCCTTGCGCCAGGCGACGAGGACGCGCTCGCCGACGCGGGCCATGTGGGGGACCCCGGTTGCGCGGCCGCTGACCGCCTGTGCCACGGTGAGCGGTGGGCCAGGAGCGCGGCCGGGCGTGACGCGCCGGACGAGGACCTCGCCGACGCCTCCGCCGCGCCGTTCCAGCCAGCTCACGAGCACCGCGCCGTCTTCGAGCATGACCAGGTCCGGCCAGCCCACCGGCTGCCCATCGTCGATCGCGATTGGGGCCGCGAAGCTGGCGCCGGAGTCGTCGGAGAACGCGAGCTGCAGCCGCGGCCGATCGTTGACCGCGGTGAACCACGCGACCGCGACCCGCGCCCCGCGCGCCGCCAGCGCCGGCCCGTTGGTCGGACAGCCCGGGATCGTCCACCCGTCGCGGTGCACCGGCGCCGGCTCGGTCCACGCGCCGTTGACGCGGCGAACGATCGAGATGTCCCGGATGTCGCCAGCGAGGTGATCGCGGTAGACGGCAACCGGGCCGTTGGTGGTGAAGCCGATATCGGTCATGCAGCACGAACAGACGTCGGCGTCCACGACCTTCTGCGCCTTGACCGATCCGTCGGGGTTGAACGAGACGGCCGCCAGCGTCTTGATCGCTTCGTGCTCCCCGTGATCTTCGCCGCCCTCGTCCGGCTTCAGCGGTGTCAGGTAGATGGCATCGACGCCGTGACCGCCAGCCGCGAACGTCAGGAACCCGGCGTAGTCCGAAACGTTCTGCATGCCGTCTTCGAAGACCGTGGACCAGGTCGCGCCGCGATCGATGGACCGCGCGACGTGCACGCCGTAGCCGTAGCTGCCCTGCTTCCGGCCGGTGTTCACCAGCCAGTGCGCGAGAAGCGACCCGTCGGGCATTGCCGTGAGCGATGGGTGATCGGCCCAGTTCACGAACCAGTTGCTGCCGCGGCTGATCTGGCGTGCCGGAGTCCAGCGCTGCCCGTCGAGCCGCGAGAACTTCAGCGAGTAGGTGCTTTTCTCTGCGTTATCTGCGTTATCTGCGTTATCTGCGTCATCTGCGTTATCTGCGGCCTCGATCCAGATCAGGTACGTGTTGCCATCGGCGGCAGTCGTGACGGCATACGCCTGGCTGCCGGCCGCGGCGGGCGACTCGAGCCCGATCGCCGCGGATTTCGCCTGGGCGTACGGCGCCGGAGTGGAGACGGCGGCCGCAAACCCGGCAGCGCACACAGCGGCCAGCGACGCGCGAACTACCGCCCGCGCGCTCAGCCGTCCGGTCCTCATCAAATGCCTACGGAATGAAGGTGAACTTGGCCAGGCCCGACGTCGATCCGCCCCACGGCCACAGCGTCGCGCCGCTGCGGGGACGGGCCTCGGCACGAACCACGACGTAGTACTCGCGGTTCTCTTCCAGCAGCCGGGTGTCGAACAACGCCAGGCGTTCGAAGTTCGTCATCATCTGGCGGACGATCGCTTCGTCCTCGATGACCCGCGACTCTTCCATGCGGCCGTCCAGCGTCCGTGAAACGGTGTGCCGCCGCGTGAGGTTGTCGTACTCCACGGTCGTGGAGACCACCGCCGTGCCGATGGTACGGTCGACCCATGCCGGTACCTTGAGGCGGAGTTCGACGGTATAGGTAAAGGTGGTGCGCAGTCCGCTCCTGACGACCTCGCGGACTTCCTCGGTGAACCCTTCCTCGAGCGAGAACGAGACGAGGACCTGCCCGTTCCTCACGAGCGGTCGCACCTTCAAGGTTTCGGCCGAAGCGGGAGCGGCCAAAGCCAGCAGGCAAACCATCGCCACAGCCGGCACGACCGGGGAACGCAGGAACACCAACACTACGGGCGAAAACTCTATCACAGAAGCAGTCCCCGAACCGCGTCCGTGGCACAGCAGTGCTATGATTCTGTGCCGGCACCATGAACTACCGCTTGCGCGCTCTCGCGCTCGCCCTTTGTGCCATCCTGCTGGCCGTGCCTCGCCAAGGCGCTGGCCAGGTACTTCTCTATTCCCTGTTCGAACGCTACGCCGATTCCCTTCGCCAGCAGACCGGCATCCCCGGCATGTCGGCGTTGATCGTCAAGAACGGCCAGGTGGATTGGGAGCGCGGCTTCGGACAGCAGGACATCGAGCGCAACATCCTCGCCGCCCCGGACACGCCGTATTCAATCGGTGATCTGACCGAAACCGTGTCGGCCGTGCTGCTCGGCATCTGTGCCGAGCAGGGCCAGCTGAATATCGACGACCCGATCAGCCACTGGGTGACCGACTTCCCCAACCCGTCGGCGACGGTTCGCCAGGTGCTGGCGCACGCGTCCGACAGCGCGCCCGCCGGCCAGTATCGCTACGACGAAGCGCGCTATGCGGCGCTCACGTCGGTCGTGCAGGGCTGCAGCGGCAAGCCGTTCCGGGTGGACGTGGCCGACACGGTCCTCGAGCGCCTGGGCATGGCGGTGTCGGTGCCGGGCCAGGATCTCGCGACGCCCGGCAATCCGTTCCGGGATCTCTTCGAGGCGCCGCGGCTCGATCGCTACCAGGCAGTGGTCAGTCGCATGGCGGTGCCGTACCGCATGGATCGCGGCCGGGCCATCCGCAGCGACTACCAGCCCCGCGGGCTCACCACCGCGGACGGTCTCATTTCAACGGTCCGCGATCTCGCGCGCTTCGATGCCGCCGTCGACGATGGCGTGCTGCTCAAGGCCGACACCTTGAGCGTGGCCTGGACGCCGGCCAACTTCAGCGGGACGCCGCTTCCTACCGGCCTCGGCTGGTTCGTTCAGAGTTACAACGGCGAGCGCATCGTCTGGCACTTCAGCCACGTGCCCGACGCCTACTCCGGTTTGATCCTCAAGATGCCGGCGCGCAACCTGACGCTGATCATGCTGGCCAACAGCGATGGTCTGGCGACCGGGGCCAACCTCGATCAGGGCGACATCACCTCGTCGCCGTTCGTGAAGACCTTCCTGAAGCTATTTACCAACTAGCCATAGCAAACTTGACCCCCCGGTCGTCGCTGACGGACACTCGGACGGCGAGGGCCACGGCCTTTCCCCTCCAGATGTCTCGAACGCGGTTCGTGTTGTTGGTCCTGCTGCTGGGCGCGGTCCCGCGTCCCGCACGCGCGCAAGACCTTCTCTTCATTCCGTATCTCGGATTCACCTTCGCGGGTTCGAGCTCACTGCTTGCCGATCTCGAGCGCGGCTCGACCGAATCAGCGAGCGCGATCGGCGGATCGTTCAGCGTTGTCGGTTCCCGCTGGCTGGGTGTGGAAGGCGACCTGAGCTACCTGCCGGAATTCTTCCAGCGCGGCGAGCGGCAGCTGGTTCGGTCAGGAAGTTTTGTGACCACGCTGACGGGTGCCGCTGTGATCACGCTGCCGCTGTCGATTACCCGCGAATCCCTTCGTCCCTATTTCGTGGGCGGCGGCGGCCTGCTCTGGACGCACGCCGAGGACATCGTCGGGCTGTTCACCATCAAGAGCACGATGCCCGCCATCACGCTCGGCGGCGGTGCCGTCGGCTTCCTCTCGAATACTGTCGGCGTGCGGTTCGATCTCCGTTACATCCGCAGCCTGGGTGAAGGGAATGACGCCATCGTGAACCAGGGGCCTCGCATCAAGTTCTGGCGAGCTGGGATCGGCCTCGTGCTGAAGTACTGACTCGCCGCGCGTCGCGCTCGTTCCATTGACGATTGGGGGATTGACGATTGGCGACCTATTGGCGATCCGTCGATTCTTCGGATTGCGCCATTCGATTGACGATTGTGGCATTGAGGGATTCAGCGATTGTGGAAATCACGATTGAGGATTTGGCAGCCGGAGCAGCTCGGCAATCCAATCGACAACTCGTGATTTACCCAATCTCTCAATTCGCCCCGATGGCCCAATCGCCAATTGAATGGCGCAATCGCCAATCGTGAATCGTCAATAAATCCTCAATCGTCAATCCCCCAATCATCAGTGGACGCCGTCGGCCGCGCTAGCTAGTCGCCTTATAGCGTGCTTCCTGCCCAACCAACTTGGCAGGCTCGGCGCCGGCGCGCGGGCGATACTTCTGTACGCGGCCGTTGAATACCTCGGCCATGTACAGGTTGCCATCCTGATCGACGGTGATGGAGTGCGGCCCGTTCAGTTGCCCGGGCTGACCGCCCGAGAGTCCCCACCCGTAGAGGAACTTCCCGTTCAAGTCGTACTTCAGCATCCGCTGCGTGCCGCCGTCGGAGACCCACAGCATCTGATCGGTGGTGATGAGGTGCGCGTACGGTGACGAGTAGGTCCCGGTCGAGAACATGTCGAGAAACTTGCCGTTCTCGTCGAACACCTGAATCCGCCGGTGGCCGCGATCGACCACGTAGAGCTTGCGGTCCTTGCTGATCTGGATGCTGTGAACGGTGTTGAACTCGTTCGGCCCGGGGTTCTTCGGATCCTTCGGCGGGCCGCCCCAGTCCATCAGGAATTTGCCATCCTTGTCGAACTTCGCGACGCGGGTGCCGCCGTAGCCGTCGCTGATGAAGAACGTGCCGTCGGGCAGCCAGTCGATGTCGGTGGGCCGATCGAAGAGTTTCCCGCCGTCGCGCCCGCGCTTGCCGACCGTGCCGAGCGTCATCACCAGCTTGCCGTCGTAGGTGAACTTCCAGATGACGTGCTGCTGGTCGTCGAAGATCCAGACGTGCTTGTCCGGATCGTAGGGGTTCATCTTGATCTTGTGCGGGCCGCGGCCGCACGCGGTCTCCGAGAGCATCTTCTCGAGATGCGGCCACTCCTGGACCATCTTGCCGTTGCGATCGACGACGAACACCGAGTGGTGCCAGCGCCGCTCCCAGCCGCGCTTCTCGACGGTCTCGCAGGTCGCGCTCAGGCCGTCGGTGTTGCCGGTGGCGTTGCCGCGAGACGGCCGCAGCATCGAGTACGGCGTCCACGGTTTCGCGCCCGGCGGCAGTGGCAGCTCACCGCGCTGCGCGATCCAGATCCGATCCGGAGTCTCGGCGTACACGGCGCCGACCGATCCCCAGGTCCAGCCTTCATGCTTGATGCCGTCAGCGCCGTCGGGCAATGGCTGCGGCCAGTTCTCGACGACTTCGTAGGGGCCGAACTCCTCCTGCCCACCTTTCTGCTGCGAGGCCGCCGGCGCGTTCTGGGCTGCCGCCGCGGGCGCTGACGCTGAGGTCGCGGACGGTGTTCCGCATCCCGCGAGGATCGGTGGCAGACAGATCGGGGCAATCGTGAGGGCGAGTTGCCAATAACGGTGACGCATCGGGTTCCTCCTGTGATGAACCGAGCCCTGACGAGCGCGGATTCTACCGACCGCCGGATCGCATGCGCAATCCTCGGCACGCACTCCGTGTAGACAAAGTGGAGACAAAGGCTAGACATCGTTTGACACTGCGGACCCGCGCGACAGCGTTACGCTCCCGGCCACGAGATTCACTCGATTAAGGAGGAGCTTCATGGGCGCTGTTGCGCGGCTCTTCGTGTGCGCCGCCTGCGTGTTGCTGACCTTCGCCTCGTCGGCGTTTGCTCAACAACGCGGTTCGATTCTCGGACGGGTGTTCGATCCCGACGGGTTGCCTTTGCCAGGAGCAACAATCACGGTGACCCAGGCGGCGACGGGCTTCACCCGGACGGCGGTAACGGCGGAGAACGGCGCCTACTCGGTGCCGAACCTGGAGCCTGGCACCTACGCGGTGACGGTGGAGATGCCCGGCTTCGCCAACGTGACCCGCAGCGATCTTCTGCTGACGGCCGGCCTCAACATCACGTTGGACATGAAGATGCAGGTGGCGGGCCTCAACGAGGAGGTCGTCGTCACCGGCGAGTCGCCGCTCGTCGAGAAGACGAGCAACCAGATCGGCGGCAGCCTCTCGCGCAAGGAGATCGAGGACGTGCCCTCGAACTTCCGCAACTTCACGGCACTGACTCAGCTGATTCCCGGCATTACCCCCAACCCGGCCGCATCGACGTTTGAAGGCGGTCAGGTGGTGGCCAACGGCACGCCCTCACAGCAGAACGTCTACCTGCTCGACGGCATGTACAACAACGACGACCGGTTGGGCGGCAGCCAGGGCACGCAGGTCCGCGTCGTCCTCGACAACATCGAGGAATACCAGGTCCTGTCGAACCAGTACAGCGCCGAGTACGGCGGCGGCGCCGGCGCGATCATCAACATGGTCACCCGCGGCGGCACCAACAACTTCAACGGTCGCCTCTACACCTACTTCCGCGATGACATGTTCAACAACCGCAACGCCTTCCTCCCCGACGACGCGCAGAAACCACCGGAGCGGACAATGCAGAGCGGCTTCGGCCTGGGCGGTCCGATCATCAAGAACCGCGCCCACTTCTACTTCACGATCGAAAACGACCAGGAGAAGATCGCCGGCTTCAAGCGCTTCCCCGCTGCGGCTGCGCCGCTCGCGACCGACATGCTCGGCCAGTTCGAAGTGAACGCGATGAACTACTTCGCTCGCGGCGACTTGCAGCTCAACCCGAGCAACTTCATCAACGTCCGCTGGCTGCTCGAGACCGCGCCGACCAAGGGCGAAGGCTTCAACACCAACAACCAGACGACGGACGCGCAGACCTGGGAAAGCGACTGGGATCACATGATCAGCGGCACCTATACTTCGGTGCTCAGCGATCGCGCGTCGAACGTCATCCGGGTCGGCCGGATCAACGAGAACCTGGCCACCGGCGCGCAGACCTACTTCGACGAGGACGTCAACTTCATCGGCTTCGCCGGCCGCGACCCGCTCACCATCGGGCAGTCGAACCAGCACCCGAGCTACTTCACCGGCCAGGGTGGCTCGATGGTGAACACCATCATCCACACCTACGTGTTCGACGACTCGATGAGCTACTTCGTCCCAAGCATGTGGGGTGGCGAGCACACCTTCAAGATGGGCGGCGGCATCAGCTGGAACCGGATGGATCCGCGAACGACGGTGGATTCGGGCCTCTTCAACTTCCGCACCGATGCACCGTACGACCCGAACAACCCGGCTACCTATCCGTTCCAGTTCGACATCGCCATCGGACCCGTCGGCGTCAATGGCTTCGACGTCTACTCGCGCGACCGCCGCTACTACTTCTTCGGCGAGGACAAGTGGCGGGTGGCCAACAACCTCACGCTCAACCTCGGGCTGCGCTACGACAATCAGCGGCAGACGCCGGCCAGCAAGGCCAACTTCGCTCCGCGGCTGGGCATGGCCTGGGACGTCTTCGGCAGCGGCAAGACGGTCGTCAGGGCCGGCGGCGGCAAGTTTTACAACTACGTGCCGGTGGTGCTCGACCTGACCCACCAGCAGTCGGCACTGGTCACGCAGTTCCCGACGATAACCGTGAGCGATCCCAACAGCCCGGTGCTCAGGCCCGACATGATCACCGATTCGGCCGGCAATCCCGGCGTGGCGGTGCTGAGCGCGGCCGGTCAGGCCGAGATCAACCGGCTGCGCGGCACCACCTACAATCGGAATCCGCGTCTCGATAGCGACGACCGCAAGCTGCCGTACCAGTGGTCGTGGAGCGCGGGCATCAGCCATGAGCTGTTCCACAACGCCGTCGTCTCGGTCGATTACGTGGCCAACGCCTCGCGCGACCAGCTCGGCGTCGTCGACATCAACGAGCCGGTCAATCGCGTGCGGCCGGGCGTCGAGGTATTCGATCCCAACGGTGAGCTCATTCCGCCTGAAGCGCGCAACGTGAACTTCCAGCGCGTGCTGCAGACCCAGACCCGCGACGAGTTCGACGGCAACTACAAGTCGATCCAGATGTCGTTCCAGCGCCGCATGGCGAACCGCTGGAGCGCGCGGCTGGCCTACACGCTGCAGAAGAGCAACTACGTCGGCCTCGGCAACCCCGATGCGCGTCGGATGTGGTTGGACAACGACATCCGGGCCGATTACGGAAGGTTCACGTCCGACCGCCGGCAGGTGCTGGCTGCGAGCGGCACCTACAACCCCTGGCGGTCGCTCACCATCGCCGGCGTGCTGAGCGCTATCACCGGAGCGCCGATCAACGAAACGGTCGGCACCGATTTCAACGGCGACAACGACAACAACGACCGGCCGATCGCGGGACTGAACGACCTGACGATGCCGATCCGGTCCGCGGTGGACAGCGAGGGCCGTGCCGTCATCAACGGACTGCAGGGGCCGGAGTCGGTGCTGTTCGACGTCTCGTTCCGCTATCAGCTACCGCTCGGAAGGGGATTCGACAGCCTCGACCTCTTCTACGACATCTTCAACCTGTTCAACCGCACGAACTACGTGGCGCCCACCGGCACCCGGACGTCCGGCGTCTTCATGGTGCCGACCGCGGCACAGTTCCCGCGGCAGATGCAGTTCGGCATTCGTTTGAGGTTCTGATGACTCGAGCAATACCGCTGCGGGCGCGCTGGCTCGTCTGGGCCGGCGCGCTCGCCGTCCTCCTCTCAGCGGTTCCGGCGGTCGCCCAGATGGAGCTGGCCGTCTTCCAGGGGACGATCACCGACGAAGCCGGCGCGCCGCTCGACGGCGTCACCATCCGTCTCCACGACAACGAGCGCGGCACCGACACTCTCGTGAAGAGCGACAAGAGCGGCAAGTTCTACCGCCGCGGGCTGCGTGCCATCGAATACGACATGGCTGTCGAGAAGGACGGCTATCAGCCGATCAACGACAAGGTCCGCCTCACCACCGCCACCGAACGGCGCCTCGAGTTCAAGCTGGCCAAGGCCTCGCCGGCCGGCGCCGGCGAGTTCGCAAAGGCGACTGCCGCTTACAACGCCGGCGACTTCGCGACCGCGGTGAAGCTGTTCGAGGAAGTGCTGGTGAAGTCGCCGAATCAGCCCGAGGCGCGGATCAATCTCGCCCTCGCCTACCTGCGGTTGAACAAACCCGCCGAAGCGGCCGCGCAGCTCGAACAGGCGGCGGCCGGCGGCAACGCCGACCCTCGCATCCAGTTCCAGCTTGGCGGCGCCTACGTGGACATGAAGCAGCTGGACAAGGCGGTGACCGCGTTCGAGACCGGCCTCGCGCGTCAGCCGGACCTGAAGGACGCCGGCGCGTGGGAGGCGGCGGTCACGCTTGGAGCGGTGTATTTCGCAAAGGGCGACGCCGACAAGGCCGCCGCGCTCTTCGAGAAGTCGCTGGCCGCCCAGCCCAACACGGCGGCGCCGATGCTCGGCCTGGCAAAGGTCTACGCCAGCAAGGGCGACACCGCCAAGGCGCTCGATCTGTTCGACAAGGTGGTCGCCGCACACCCCGGCACATCCGAAGCGCAGCAGGCCGCGGTGTTCATCAAGGAACTTCGCAAGTGAAAGGGGCTCTTTCAGAGGAGGTGACGTTGTGCTGAAAAGGTTGATCGTATCGGTCGCCGCGGGAGCTGTGCTCGTCACGGCGGCGGCAATCGGGCAGGCGCCGACGGAGAAGGGCGGGGAGAACGAGACCGGCCCTTACGATGTCGTGACCGGCTGGCCGCAGAATTACTGCGGCGCGGGCCACGTCATCGGATCGACTGGCGGCATCTGGGCCGAGTCGCCTGACCGTGTCTACATCTTCAACCGCGGCTGCCTGCCCGAGGTCAAGGAGGGCCGCGGCGCGGCAGACAGCTTCATCCCCAGCCGGAACGCCTCCGGCTACGACATGTCGCAGAAGGACCCGTCGCGCCACCCGCGCTGGGATCACGTCTTCAACGTCGTCAACCGCGACGGCAAGCTGATCGAGTCGTGGGACCAGCACAACAAGATGTTCGTCCGGCCCCACCGGGTGCTGCAGAACCCCTACGACGCCGAGAAGCACGTCTGGCTGATCGACGATGGTGCGCACGCGATCTACAAGTTCAGCAACGACGGCAAGAAGCTGGTGATGACGGTCGGCACGCCGATGACGCCTGGCAACGACCAGACCCACTTCAACCGGCCGACCGACATCGCGTGGCTGCCCGACGGCACGTTCTACGTCAGCGACGGCTACGTCAACACCCGGGTCGTGAAGTTCGACAAGAACGGCAAGTTCATCATGACCTGGGGCCAGAAAGGCAACGAGCCGACCGAGACACGGCCCGGCTACATGAACACGGTGCACGCCATCGCCGTGGACAAGAACAAGCGCATCTACATCAGCGACCGCGCCAACTCGCGCATCCAGGTGTTCGACGAGAACGGCAAGTTCCTCGACGCCTGGCCGAACATCCGCCGGCCGTACTCGATCCTGCTCTCGGAGGATCAGCACCTCTGGGTCACCGACGGCATCACGCAGAAGGTGCTCAAGTACGACCTCAACGGCAAACTGCTCTATTCGTGGGGCACGTTCGGCGCCATTCCCGGCGGCTTCTGGGGCGTCCACCAGTTCCACGTCGACAACGAGGGCAACCTCTACACGGCGGACGTCCACGTCGGCCGGCCACAGAAGTTCCGGCCCAAGAAGGGCGCGGACCCATCGACGTTGGTCGGTCGCTACATGCGGGGAACGACGAACTAGGCTCTAGGCTCTGGGCTCTAGGAAGAACGCGTGCCACGCTGCAGACGCGCCCGAGTCAGCGTGACAACAAGCCTTTTCTAGAGCCTGGAGCCTGCGAGGGCCACGAAGGGCACGACGACACAAAGGCAAGCCCTGCGCGGACACCCTGACTGCGGGCCATGGTGGCTTGCAGCCGAGCAGTGTTTCGACTTCGTGAACGTCGTGCCTTTCGTGGCCCTCGTGTCTCCGACGGCGCACACGCGTGCTTACCCAGACGGCCTTCGTGCCGTCCATCGTGAGCTTCGAGCCTTCGTGGTTTCTTTTCCGGCGCCGCGCTTCAGAGAAGCAGCTGATAACCGCTGCCGTGCACCGTGATGATGTAGCGCGGTTCGTGGGGCTTGGGTTCCAGCTCGGTCCGGAGCTTCGCGATGTAGTTGTCCACCGTCCTGGTGACAGACAACTGGTGGTAGCCCCACACGTCGCGCAGCAGCTGCTCGCGGCTCACCACTTCGTTGCGGTGCGCGGCCAGGTAGCGTAACAGCTCGAACTCCCGGGCAGAGAGGGCGATGCGCCGGCCTTTTCGCAGTACGAGACGCTGTCGCGGCCGGACGGTCACGTCACCAAACGAGAACTCCTCCCCCGTGTTGGCGTGCCAGTCGTCGCGGCGCACCTGGGCCCGGACTCGGGCGAGCAGCTCGCGGACGCTGAACGGCTTGCTGACGTAGTCGTCGGCACCGGCGTCGAGGCCGTCTACCCGGTCCCGCTCGGTGGTGAGCGCGGTGAGCATGATGATCGGCACGCGCGCGCCGCGGCCGCGCAGCCGCTGGCAGACCTCGAACCCGCTCATGCCCGGCAGCATCACGTCCATGACCACCAGCGCGAAGCTGCTGCGCTCAATCTCGGCCAGCCCCGCTTCGCCCGAGTCGACGGCCGTCACCCGGTAACCCTCGAATGCCAGGTTGTCGGTCAGCATCGACCGCATCTGGAGCTCGTCCTCGATCACCAGGACCTGGCGTCCGTCAGTCGGTCTTACCTGCTCTCGGGTCATGAAGCGGCCTCGCTGGCAGTTGTCTTGGACACGGGCGGGCGGGCGGCTGCCGGCTCGCTCGTGGTGGCCGGCGCCGGGCGCTGATTGTGACGCGGCAGGGTGACCCGGAAGATCGAACCGACGCCGGGTGTGCTCGACACGTTCACCGTGCCGCCGTGGGCGCGGACCAACTCGCGGACGATCGGCAGTCCCAGGCCGAAGCCGCGGCGATGCGAGGACTCGGCACTGCGGTAGAAGCGCTCGAAGATATGCGCCTGATCGTCCGAGGCAATCCCGACGCCGCGGTCCTGGACCTCGACGGTGGCCCGCGAGCGATCGCTCTTGATTCGCACGGTGATCTCCGGCACGCCGTCCGAGTACTTCACGGCGTTGTCCAGCAGGTTGACGATGACCTGCTCGATCGCCGCAGGATCGGCGTGAACCACTGGCGCGGCCTCGCACGATTCGACGCGAAACACGCCCTGCGGCCCCGGCAGGCCCTGGGCAAAGGCGTCGACGGTCTCGCGGACGAGAGCCGCCAGGTCCACGCTCTCGAACTCGTACTGGCGCGACTGCTGAACCCGCGAGAACTCGAGCACTCGCTGTACCAGCGACGACAGCCTCGTCGTCTCGCCCTGGATGATGCCGAGGTACTGCGACAGCTGCTGCGGCGACTGGACGCGGTCCATCTGCAGCGTCTCGGTGGCCGCGCTCAAGGCCGAAAGCGGTGTCTTGAGCTGGTGGGACACGTGGGCCACGAAGTCGCGCTGCATGGCCGCGAGCTCCTCGGAACGGCGCCAGGCGCGCATCGTGAACGCGAGCGCGAGCAGCATCAGCGCGATCGACGCCAGCGTCGGCCAGTAGCCCGGGTTCGGGGCCGCGTTCGGCACCGGCACAGCCGGGGTCATGACATCGATCGCCCACGGACGCGGCTCGATCCCGACGGCGAGGCGCGATTGGATGGTCTCGGCCGGGTAGAAGAGCATCGGGAACGGCATGCTCGCGTGTATCGCCGGCGCGTCGGTGGGTCCGAACACCACCGCGCCGGTCTCGTCCTTGACGCGCAGCTGGAGCGGCATGTCGACGCCGCCGCGTTGGCTCAGAAGCGTCTCGATGCGTGAGCGGGCCGCTGCGTCGAACAACCGGGCCCCGAGCTGCGCCGGATCGACGACGAAGCCGAGGATGGCGAAGTAATCGCGGCGTTCGGCGTCCACCCAGAAGAGCCGCAGGAACACCTGGTGGCCAGGGCCCGGGCCAATATGCTCACCCGCAACATAGATCTGCTGCGTCGCGGCGTACTGATGGGCGAGGCTCCGGATCGCGCGTCCAAGCGCCGGATCCCGCGTGAACGGCTCGCCGCGGCCGTAGAAGACCACCTCGCCGGGTGCGACCGCTTCGGTCTGGGCGTGCCAGGCGAAGAAGCGATCGACGTGCGAGTAAGAACGCAGCCCCGCGGAGAACTCCTCGGCGACCATGTCGAGCCGGCCGGCCCTGAGATCGGGATGGTTGACCGCGGTCAGCGTCTCGAAGACCGGCCCATTCAACGTGCGGCGCAGGTCCTGGGCGACGTCCACCGCCGCCTGCTCGCTGATTTGGCGCATGATGACGCGGGTTTGCGCCTCGAGCGCGCTGCTGGCGTTGTGCTGGAGAAAAAGGACGAGTGCCGCGGCGCAGAGCATCGCCGCGATCGCCAGCACCATGGGGTGCGGGCGCCAGACGCGTTCGATAACCTGCATCGTCGCCGCCTCGCGCGGAAACTATAGTGTGGCCGCTCCAGAGTCAAGCGTTGTGCGGCCGGCGGATCTGACGAACTCGTGATCTGGTGAGCTGATGATCAATCTGTCGAGCTCACGATCTGACGATCTATCTCGAGATCTGCCGATCTATCTTGCGATCAGATGATCTATCTCGCGATCCGGTAATGTGCCTATGCCCTAGCTCATCCAAGTCTGTATACTCACCGCTGTTGGAGAGTCCAGCGATGGCTTGGTCCCGTGCGGCGGTCCTGGCGGCGTTCACCCTCTTCTCACTGCCCTTCCCCACTCTCGCGCAGCAGGCGACGACGCGAGTGGACTTCGGCCGCGAGGTGCAGCCGATCCTTCGCGAACGCTGCTACGGCTGTCACGGTCCCGAGCAGCAGATGAACGGCTTCCGGCTGGATCGCCGCGCCGATGCGCTGCGCGGCGGGACGCAGACGGTGATTGGACCCGGAAACGCTGAGGGCACGCTCCTCTATCGGCGGCTCACGGACACGAGAGCGGGGATCCGGATGCCACCCACCGGCTCGCTGGCCGCCAATGAGATTGCGATCATCAAGGCCTGGATCGATCAGGGCGTCGAGTGGCCGGACGAACTTGCCGGCGTCCCGGTTTCTCCACCGGTCGATCCAGCGTCCGAGCGGCTCGCCACGTTAATCCGGGACGCGGACCGCGGAGCCGTCGATGCGCTGCTCACGGGCAACCCTGCGTCGGTGCGCGGCCGTGCGTCGGGCGGGACGACGCCGCTGATGGCCGCGGCGCTCTACGGCGATGCCGACCTGCTGCAGCGAATGCTGGCGATGGGAGCCGACCCGCGCGTCACGAACGTGTCTGGCGCCAACGCCTTGATGTGGGCGATTCCCGACACGGCGAAAATGCGGTTGCTGCTCGACGCCGGCGTGGACGTGAACGCCCGCTCGGACAACCGCAGGACGGCGCTCGTGATTGCCGCAAGCATCGTCTCGTCGGCGCCGGCGGTGCAGCTGCTGCTCGAATATGGCGCCAGCCCGCTTCCCGCGAAGAACCAGGACCCGATCCCGCTGCAAGTGGCGGCACGCATCGGCAACGCCGACGTGTTCCGGCTTCTCCTCGACTATGGAGCGGATCGATCCGGCCTCAACGAGCGCCTCCTTCGCACCTACTGCATGCCATGCGCCGAGCAGGTGGGCATCGTCGGCCAGCCGCTCCTCGCCCGCACCCCGCCGCCGGACACGGGACTGCGGCCGACGCTGGCGACGCCGCCGCCCCGCGCTGCCGCGGTGGCTGCGGCAACAATGACCGCGGCTGCCGTTCGCGCCGCCGTCGAGCGGAGCCTGCCGCTCTTGCAGGGCATCGCCGGGCCTTTCATCGCGAAGACCGGGTGCGTCTCCTGTCACCACAACAGCGCGGTCTCGTCCGCGGTGCTGGTCGCTCGTCGCCACGGCTACCGCGTCGACGAACAGGCGGTGAGCGCGTCACGGACCCGGATTGCCACCTACCTCGAATCGTGGCGGGAACGGACGCTGGAAAGTGCCGCCATCGCCGGGCAGCAGGACACGCTCAACTATCTCCTGGTCGGCCTCTCCGCGGACGGACACCCATCAGATCGGGCCACGGATGCGCAGGCCTTGTTCCTGATCCGGCGGCAAGCGCCCGACGGCCGCTGGCCCCTTCAAACGCTCAGGCCGCCGATCGAATCGAACGACGTCGAGGTGACGGCGATGTCGATGCGCGCGCTGCAGCTATACGGACCGCCGGCCCGCGCGGCGGAGTCGGCGAGGGCCATCGCCCGCGCTCGCGACTGGCTCTTATCCGCAAAGGGCGAGGTCACCGAGGAGCGCGCCTTCCGTTTGCTCGGGCTCGCGTGGGCCGAAGCGGGCCCTGACGCGTTGAAGCCGGCCGCGCGCGAACTCCTCGCACTACAGCGCGATGACGGCGGC
This sequence comes from Vicinamibacterales bacterium, assembly GCA_035495795.1. Classification (GTDB taxonomy): domain Bacteria; phylum Acidobacteriota; class Vicinamibacteria; order Vicinamibacterales; family UBA2999; genus VFZN01. The sequence goes on along the minus strand of DATJFF010000114.1, from coordinate 1,263 downwards.
TGGTCGCAGGAGGCGTCACTCGATAGCGACTCGTATGCGACGGGTGAAGCGATCACGGCACTGCTCGAGAGCGGCATGGCCGCGGCGAGCGATCCCGCGGTCCGCCGTGGCGTCGAGTTCCTGCTCCGCACGCAGCTTCAGGATGGCTCCTGGTACGTCAAGTCGCGGTCCGTCCCGATCCAGGCCTACTTCGAGAGCGGCTTCCCGCACGGGCCCGATCAGTGGATTTCCGCGGCGGGCACGGCGTGGGCGGTGCGGGCACTAGCCAACGTGAACTGAGTGGGCTTGGGGCTAGAGGCCTGGGACTTGGGGTCTTGAGGTCTTGAGGTCGTGGGGTCTTGAGGTCTTGGGGAAGGCTTCTGCCTTGTGCCTTCTGCCTTCTGCCTTGTACGATCTTTCGGTTGCGCCCGTAGCTCAGCTGGATAGAGCACCGGCCTTCTAAGCCGGGGGTCGCAGGTTCGAGCCCTGCCGGGCGCGCCAATCGTTTCAAGTCGTTGCGGACACTCGGAAGATAGCGAATGACAGCGTCGCCATAGCAGCGCACCGAAAGGATCGCTCATGCCCGTTCGACGCCGCGACCCTCTCGCCAGAGAGGAGCCAGCAGAACTGCAAATTGCCGCAACCAATGGCAGCATTGTCACCGACTCGCGCGGCAGGACGTACATCGACTTCGTGATGGGCTGGTGCGTCGGGAATTTCGGGTGGCGCCCCGCGGCGATCGCGAAAGCCATCGAACGCTTCAAGGGGCCCGATTACGTCTATCCCGGGTACGCGTATGCACCGTGGACGGAGCTCGCGCGGTTGCTGACGTCGCTCGCCCCCCGTCCGCTGACGACCTGCTTCCGCGCGACCGGTGGATCCGAGGCGGTCGACCTCGCGCTGCAGGCCGCGATGATCCACACCGGGCGCCGCGCCTTCCTGTCGCTCGAAGGCAGTTACCACGGCAACACGCTGGGCGGGTTGAGCATCGGCGCTACGGACAACCGCGAGCAGCTTAAGAACCTGCCGCCGCACTGCGGCAAGGTTGCCCCGCCGCTCGACGCGACGGCACTGCGCCGCATCGAGCAGCGGTTGAAGCGGCGCGATGTCGCCGCCTTCATCATGGAGCCGATCAGCATCAATCTCGGCGTGCTGATTCCAGAGAAAGACGCCATCCGGCGGATACGCGACCTCTGCCGGCGTTACGGCACGCTGTTCATCGCCGATGAAGTCGCATGCGGATTCGGCCGGACCGGTCGGCTGTTCGCGTGCGAGCACTTCGAC
>DATJFF010000113.1:0-4136 GCA_035495795.1 Vicinamibacterales bacterium | reverse complement strand
GTTGGTGAGCTTCGACGCGATGAGCGCCATCGTGTCGGCCACGCCGAGGCTCGTCCCCATCGTCTGCGCGATCTCGTAGAGGGCGTAAATCTCGCGGTGGGCGAGCGCGATGTCGTCGAACACCGTCCCGCCCTTGCTGCCCTCCGGCAGGAAGCCAACTGCTGGTCCGCCCAGATCGGATGTCGGCTCGAGCGAGAGACGGCGGGTCACCGTGCCGACGACCGTCTCCGCTTCGGCGGCCATCGCCGGCAGGTGCTCGACGAACAGGTCCACGACCTTCGGATCGAGAGCGCGGCCGGCTTCCTGCTGAAGCAGGAGTAACGCCGCTTCGTGGCTCATCGCCTTGTGGTACGGCCGCTCCGAGGTCAGCGCGTCAAAGTAGTCCACGACCGACAGGATGCGGGCGCCCAGCGGGATGTCCTCGGCTCGAAGGCCCTGCGGATAGCCCTTGCCGTCCCACCGCTCGTGGTGGCTGAGAATCAGCGGCGCGACCGGATACGGAAACGGCACGGCGCTGATGATCTCGGCGCCGACCTGCGGGTGGATGCGGATCTTCTGGAACTCTTCGTGGGAAAGAGGGCCCGGCTTCGAGAGGATGTGCTCCGGAACCGCCAGCTTGCCGATGTCGTGCAGGAGTGCCGCGGTCTTGACGCCCTGGATCTCGTTGTCGTTCATTCCCAGCAGCCGCGCCAGGCTGGTCGCGTACACCTGCACGCGGCGGATGTGGGTCTGGGTCGTCTGATCCTTCGCGTCGATCGCGAGCGCGAGCGCCTCGATCGTCGCCAGGTGCAGATCCGCCATCTCGGCGACGTGCCGCCGTTCGTCGTCGATCCGCCCCAGGTACACCTTGTAGGTGTGGTACGTGGCGTAGAGCGGCGCGACGGCGAGGAGCGCCAGCCAGATGCCCGACGTCGTGATCGCCCAGGTCGCTACCGCCGCGGCGCTGGCGCCGATGATGTAGCTCGGGGCGCTCCACAGGAAGTTCTCGTTCCAGACTCGGAACAGCGGCTGCCGCGACGTGAGCGCAATGGCGATGGCGATGGTGAACGTGTTGAAGAAGAAGTAGGTCGTGGCGGCCGCGGTCAGAGGCCGCGCCACGCCGGCAACCGACTCGGCCAGGGCGCCCGGCACCCCGCCGGCGGCGGCGTACGCGTACCCGGCGGCCTCGACGGTGATCGCCAGGCACGCCATGCTGAACATCGTGCGATAGATCGGGTTGCGCGTCTTCGTCCGGAACGTGCACTGGGTCCAGGCGCTGGCGACCGCCACGATCATCGTCTCGTGGGGCCCGACCAGCAGCAGCGCCGCAAAATCGACGGCGTAGGACACCGACATCGTCGACCCGCCGCGGGCGAACGGCAGGCTCACCTTGAAGGCCGAGGTCAGGGACGAGGCCAGGAGCAGGACCGCGAAAAGGATGGGGTCGTCGAAGTCCGCCCGCGGCACCAGCCAGACCAGCAGCGCCGCACCGATGGCCATCACGGCACCGACGTAGACGCGAGCAGGCCAGGGGAGCAAGCGCATGCGATCGTGGCTGGTCAGGTACGGTTCCCCTTGATTATCGGCAGGTGCGACGAAACGCAGCACCGTGAAGATACCTGACGATTCCAGCTATTCGCAAGGTGCAGGCGGAAAGCCGCCAAACTATTCGTGCAGTGCACTTTAGCGCAGATTGTCGCTGCCCCTGGGAGGCCAGACCGGAGCCGCGCCGATGTCCAGGGAGCCAGGTCAGTCCGGACGCTTCGTCCGCTTCTTGGCTTCGGGCACGCTGGGCTCGAGGCCGAATTCGTCGATCTTTCGGTAAAGCGTGCCGCGGCTGATGTCCAGGATGCGGGCCGCTTCCACCTTGTTCCAGCTCGCCGCATCGAGCACGCGGACGATGTGGGCGCGTTCGGCGTCGCGCAGCGTGGGGAGGCGTGGATTGGCGGCATCTTCGGACGGCCGCGCCAGCGGTGCGTGCAGGAACTCGATGTCGGTCGGGCGAATCTGCCGGCCCGGCGCGGACAGAGCGGCCCGCGAGATTGTGCTCTCGAGCTCCCGGATGTTGCCGGGCCAGTGGTAGCTGATCAGCTGATCGGCGGCTTCCGATGACAACTGCTTCGCGTCCAGCGGCAGGCCGTTGGCCGCGCAGTAGCGAGCCAGGAAGCGGTTGGCCAGGACCGGGATGTCAATCGCGCGTTCCTTCAATGACGGCAGCCGGATCGCGAACGCGTTGATGCGGTAATACAGGTCCTCGCGGAAACGGCTCTCGCGCACGAACAGGTCCAGCGGCCGGTTGGTCGCGGAGATCAGGCGGAAGTCCACCTGGATCGAGCGATTGCCGCCGAGCCTCTCGAACCGCCGCTCTTCCAACACCCGCAACAGCTTTGCCTGGGCGACGAGCGAGAGGTCTCCGATTTCATCGAGGAACAGCGTCCCGCCGTTGGCCATCTCGAGGCGCCCGGGCTTGCGGTCGTGAGCGCCCGTGAAGGCGCCCTTTTCGTATCCGAAGATTTCGGACTCGAACAGCGTATCGGGGAGCGCGGCACAGTTCACGGCCTGGAACCGCTCCTGGCCGCGGCGCGACAGCTCGTGAATCATCCGGGCGACGACTTCCTTGCCGGCGCCGGTCGGGCCGAGGATCAGCACCGAGATGTCGGACTTCGCGGCGGTGCGGATCCACTCGAAGATGGCGAGCATCTTCTCGTCGCGGCCGATCATCTCGCGGAACCGCTGGACAGAGGGCGACGACTCCTCGACCCCGACGTTGGCGCGCCGCTCGAGGAAGGTGTCGAGCAGTCCCGACGCCGGCCCTTCGGGACGCGACGCCCCGTAGGTGACCGGCTCGCTCGAGCTGCGCCCGACGACGCCGAAGTCGACGAGCTCGCGGACGCAGTTCTCGACGTCGAGCCGCATCCGGCCGAACGTCTGCATCAGCGACTCGATGTCGAAGCGCTCGCCGGGGCGCGCGCTGAGAAAGCGGAGGATGCCGGCGCGCAGGGGTGACTGCACCAGCGACCGGAATCGAGACTCGAGATCCGCTTCGCCTCGCGACCCCGATGTCGCCCGCTTCGCCGCAAAGGTCACATCATCCATGGGCGCGCTCGCATCACAGGCAAATGCTACCCTAATGCGATGCCGTATCGTGCACCAGGCTCGCCCCGCAAGAACCGGCGGGCGTTCCTCTCCGGAAAGCCGATTCGATATTACCGGCCGAAGGGGGCGGCGGCGATACGGACCCTGATCGACGAGGGTTTTCAGGCGTTCAACGCCGCCCGGCTCGGCGAGGCCTGCCGCATCTTCACCGATAAGATGCTGGCCAAAGAGCACGATACGACGATCGCCCTGACCATTGCCGGCGCGATGACGCCGGCCGGCATCGGCGGCTGCGTCATTGCCATGATGCAGCGGGGACTGGTCGATTTCGTCATCAGCACCGGGGCGAACCTCTATCACGACCTGCATTACGCGCTTAATTTCACGCTTCACCGCGGCTCGCCGTTCGTCGACGATCGGGTCCTTTACGAAGAGGGCGTCATCCGCATCTATGACGTGCTGTTCCCGGCCCAGGTGCTGCTCGACACCGACACCTACATCCGCGATTTCCTGGTCGAGAGCGGCCTCGACGGGCCGGTGTCGACCGCGGATTTGCATTACGCCCTCGGCCGCCACCTGCTCGCAACCCGCCCAGGTTGCGAGGCCTATTCGGTGGTTGCCAGCGCGGCGAAGTTCGGCGTCCCGATTTTCACCTCCTCGCCCGGGGACAGCTCGATCGGGATGAACATCGCCTATCACGAGCTGATGAACGGCAGCCGCCTGATGGTCGATCCCAACAAGGACGTCAACGAGGTCTGCTCTTTGATCCTCGCAGCCGAGAAGAACGGGTGCGTGATTCTCGGCGGCGGGTCGCCGAAGAACTTCTACCTCCAGGGCCAGCCAACGCTGTGGGAGGTCTACAACATCCCGAAAGGCGGGAACGACTACTTCATCCAGATCACGACCGACCAGGTCGTCTGGGGCGGGTTGTCAGGGGCCACGCCCGCCGAAGCGGTCAGCTGGGGCAAGGTCAATCCGGGTGTGCTCCCGGACACCTGCGTGGCCTACTGCGACTCCACGATCGCGTTTCCGCTGTTCACGGAGTACGCCGTCGGCCATCC
>DATJFF010000112.1:0-6591 GCA_035495795.1 Vicinamibacterales bacterium | reverse complement strand
ATCGTGCCGAGACGTTTCATGGAGCTCATCAACGACAAGAACAAGAAGAAGGTACAGGCGGTGATGGACGCGATGATGACGATGGTCAAGCTCGACGTGGCGGCACTGGAAAGAGCATACGATGACGCATAGCAGACCAGGGCGGCGCTTGCCGGCTCAGCCGGTCGCACACACGCGTCACGACCGCCGTCAGTTCCCGGGAGGAGCACCATGGCCAAGTACCTGATCTCTTTTCCCAGCGCGGCCATGGTTGTGCCCGATGGCGAATGGGAAGCGGCAGGCCGCGACGCGCACGCCGTGATTGATGAGGCGAAAGCCGCCGGTGTGTACGTCTTCGGCGGCGGAATCGACGAAACCGTACCGCCCGTGCTCGTCTCTGCTGACGGCACGGTTGCCATGGGGGGCTATCCTTGGGCGCCCACGCTCGATGGCGGCTTCACCGTGTTGGAGCTGCCCTCGCGCGACGAAGCCGTCGCGTGGGCGGCGCGTATCGCCAAGGCCTGTCGGTGCGACCAGGAACTGCGCGTCTTCGGCTTCGACCCACAGTCCTGAGGACGACACTGAATTGGCACCGCAAGCGTGGCATTCTCGACGGCTGGAATTGCGGGTCGGTCCGGGCGTAGCCAAATGTTCGTTGCCGCCAGGGAGGCTCCCCGAGGAGGTCGATGTCTCGGTCGAGAGGACATCGGATACACGAAGTTGCTGCCAGGCCCACGCGCCCGGTCGACGCCGGCGCGCAAGTCTCCAACCGCGAGCCGGGAGGGATTGAATGCCGGTACAGACTGTCGCCGAGCATGAGCGTATTTGGGCTGAGGGCCTCAACCGGGGCGACGTGTCCGTCGCCCCGCGCGCCTTCGCGCCCGATTGCGTGTTCCATATGACGGGTGTCCCCGAGCCCCTTCACGGCCTCGATGCGTGGACGCAACTCATCGCCGGACTCCTGGCCGCCTTCCCCGATTTGCGGCTCACGATCGAGGATCAGGTGGGGACCGGCGACCGCATCGCGTTCCGATGGCATGCGACCGGTACCCACACCGGCCCGCTCGGCAGCGTTCCGCCAACAGGCCGGAGCGTCGCGCTTGATGGACTGATCGTGGACCACCTCCTCGACGGGCTGGTGGTGGAGCGGTGGGAGCAGTGGGATCAGCCCGGGATGTTGGCCCAACTCGGGCTCGCGTGACGCGCGCGGGCCGGACCGTGGTGCCTGTCCAGGGCACCAGGCGCAACAACTCCATTTCGCAATCGGACTATCGCCAGAGGAGAATGGGGCGTGCTCGAGGCGAGCAAGGGCGTGCTCCTCTCGACCGATGGACGCACGCGGCGCCTGCCGGGGCCGGCGCGAAGCGATAGCGCGACGATCACCGGAGACGGATGGACGTTCAGGGCCGCCGCTGGATGGCTGGTTCGGGAAGGAGCACGGCGAGGCGATTACGTCGTCATGAAGCCGTAGCACCTCGACACGGACACGGTCACGCGATGAATACCCGCGAGACGAAGCCACGCGTGACACCCTTCGCTCCACGGTTCCTGGTCGACGACCTCGCGCGCTCCATGGCATACTACCGGCAGCTCGGCTTCACCTTCGGCGAGCCGTGGGAGGGGTTGACATCCATGTCGAGGACCCCGAAGGCTATATCATCTGCTTTGGCGGCCGCCCGGCCGCAGAGCTCAATGCCCGCATCCACCATCCCCTGCCGGACACGATCTCCATGCACACGGTGACCTTGAACAACGGCACGACGATACCAGGCGCTGGATACGGCGTCTTTCAAATTGCAGACCCGCAGGAGTGCACCCGGTGCGTCATCGACGCGATTGAGGCCGGTTATCGGCTGATCGATACCGCGGCTTCCTACATGAACGAGGCCGCCGTCGGGAAAGGCATCGCGCAGAGCCGGGTCGGGCGTGATCAACTCTTCGTTACTTCAAAACTGTGGGTACAGGACGCCGGCTATGAGCGTACCCAGAAGGCAATCGACGCTTCCCTTCAGCGCCTGCAGCTGGACTACCTCGACCTGTACCTGATTCATCAGCCATACGGTGACGTACACGGCTCCTGGCGTGCGATGCAGGACGCCTATCGGAGCGGCAAGCTGCGCGCGATCGGGCTCAGCAACTTTCAGCCGGACCGGGTCATGGATATCACGGCGTTCAACGAGATCAAGCCTGCCGTCAACCAGATCGAGATAAACCCCTTCCAGCAACAGACTGAAAGCCTTGCCTTCCTGCGTGAGCTCGGTGTGCAGGCCGAGGGGTGGGCGCCCTTTGCGGAGGGCCGGAACAACCTGTTTCAGAACCCCGTACTGCAGGCCATCGCCGACAAGCATGGAAGGACGATTGGCCAGGTCGTCCTGCGATGGGTTGTGCAGCTCGGCGTCGTGCCACTTGCCAAATCCGTGCGGAAGGAGCGCATGGTCGAGAACCTGGCCATCTTCGATTTCGAGCTCGATCCGGACGACATCGCACGAATCACCACCCTGGATACCGGCACCAGCAGCTTCTTTTCCCACCGGGATCCGGCGATCGTCAAATGGATGAGCGAACGGAAGCTGGACCTGTGATCGACACGATCCTCTGAGGGTTCAACGGCGGCGCTGCGGGAGGCGCTTCGGTGACTCTATCGCAATCGACCCCCGGAGTTACAATATCCCTCTTCCTGCCCGCGCCCGAGGCCCGAATGACCCCATTCATGTCGCTGCTGCTCCCCGTGCTGGTGGCGGCCGTCGCGGTGTTCGTGCTGTCGCTGGTCTTCATGGCCATGCCCTGGCACAAGCGTGACTACGGCAACGTGCCGAACGACGACGCCGCCATCGACGCCATTCGCTCGCTCAACCTCGCGCCCGGCGACTACAGCGTGCCCAACCCCCGCCTTCCCGGCGGCGGCCGGAACCCCGACTTCATTGCGAACTGGGAGCGGGGCCCGAGCTTCACGATGACCCTCATTCCCCCGGGCAACATCAGCATGGGCAGGTATCTCGCCTCGTGGTTCGCCTTCACGCTGCTGGTGGCGGCGATCGCGGGGTGGACCACCGGCAGGCTCGTCCCACCGGGCGGCGACGATCACACCATCTTCCACCTGGCGGGCATCATCACGTTCTGCTCATTCACGCTGGGCGCATGGCCGCTGTCGATCTGGTATCACCGCAAGTGGTCGACGGCGCTCAAGACGGCGTTCGATGCCCTGCTGTACGGCGCGGCGACCGGGTTGATCTTCACGTGGATGTGGCCGAAGCCGTAGCCTCAGCACCGAAGAGTGGTCGGACCGCAGCACAGAGGTGGGACATGACCGAATCGACCAAGACCAGCAGCGCGGGCGCGGGCGCGCGCGCGACGACCGGAGGCGCGATCCCGATTCTGCGCGTCACGAATCTCGACGCCAGCGTGGCGTACTACGTGGCGCAGATGGGATTCGAGGAGCAGTGGCGGAGCGGCCAGGTCGCGTCCGTACGACGCGATCGTACGGCACTCATGCTCTGCGAAGGCGACCAGGGAAACCCGGGCACCTGGGTGTGGATCAGCGCCGGCGACGTCGACGCCCTGTACGCCGAGTTCCTGGAACGCGGAGCACACCTTCGGCATCCGCCCGCGAACTACCCCTGGGGGTCGCGTGAATGTCAGGTCACTGACCTCGACGGTCACGTGCTGCGCTTCGGCGCCGATCTCCGGCCAGGTGAGCCGACCGGAGACTGGCTCGACGGCCGCGGCCGCCGCTGGCTGCCCGAGCCGGGCGGCGGGTGGCACCTCGCCAAGTGATGACGCACGCGGATTTCCGCAGCGTGAGGGTGCGCATCCTCCCTCCCACCACGTCCCGCCCGGAGGTTCCATGAAGCGCGTCACTGGCATCGGCGGCATCTTCTTCAAGGCCAAGGACCCCTCGGCACTCCAGGCGTGGTACAAGCGCCATCTCGGAATCGATGTCCAGCCGTGGGGTGGCGCGGCGTTCACCTGGACCGACGGTGACGGCAAGCCGATGGCCGGAACGACCGCCTGGTCCATCTTCGCGGCTGAAGGCGACCAGTTCGCACCTGGCACCGCTTCGTTCATGGTCAACTACCGGGTGGACGATCTCCACGCCCTGGTGAAAGCGCTGCGCGAGGAGGGTTGCAACGTGCTCGACCGAATCGACGATTCCGAGTACGGCAAGTTCGCCTGGGTCATCGATCCGGAAGGCAACAAGGTGGAGCTCTGGCAGCCGCTCCCGGGCGAATGAGCTCGTGACCGACCTCTACGCCAGAGGGGTCTTCTTCGTCGCCGATCTGGACCGCGCGCTGCGCTGCTACACGGAGCAGCTGGGGTTCTCGCTGGATTGGGACTCGCACGACGGCGTCGCGCAGGTGAGCCTGTTCGGTTTCGAGCTCATCCTGAATCAGGTTGACGACCGGACCCGATCTCGCGCCGGACATGGGCGAGTGTTCATCGGCCTGGACGACGATCAGAGCGAGCCGCTGCGGAAGCACCTCGCAGCCAACGGCATTCAGACGCTCCGGGCGCAATGGGGACGGCCGACGCTCGTCATCAGGGACGTGGACGGCAACGAGCTGTTCTTCTGGATGCCTCACGATGATTTCAGCGGGCTCGGCAACGTGCCACTCGATCCGAGCGAGAGGGTAGAGCTCACGACATGAATATCCTGACAGCCGCGCCCCGCGGTCTGTCGTTCTCATCGCCACTGGGAGCGGAAACATGCCCAAATTTCTCTGGCAGGTGTCATACACGGCGCAGGGCGCCAAGGGATTGCAGCAGGAGGGCGGATCGGCCCGGCGCGCCGCGGTGCAGCGCGCGACGGAGCAGGTCGGCGGCAAGCTCGAGGCCTTCTATTTTGCCCTCGGCGAGTCGGATGTCTACCTCATCGCCGACCTGCCGGACGCCGGGGCCGCGGTCGCCCTCAGCGTGGCCGTCAACGGCTCGGGAGCCGCGCAAGTCCGGACGGCGATGCTCCTGTCGCCGGACGAGATGGATGCCGCGCTCAAGAAGGCCGTGGACTACCGCGCGCCGGGCGCGGCCGGGCGCTGAGTCTCCGCGCATTGCCGCGGGAGGAGCTGATGGCGTTGCCCACTGAAGTCATCGAGAGTGCGCGCGTGCCGCGTCTGGGCCCTTACTCGCAGGCGGTGCGGGTTGGCGACATGGTCTATACCGCCGGCCAGCCGGGCATCGATCCGGCGACCGGCGCCGTGGCCGGAGACAGCTTCGAGGCGCAGGCCCGCCAGGCCTTCGCGAATCTCGCCGCGGTTCTCGAGGACGCCGGCAGCCGCCTCGAGCGCGTGGTGAAGGTCACCTGCTTCCTGGCCGACGCGGCCGCCTTCCCCGCGCTCAATGCGCTGTTCGCCGAGTTCTTTCCGGTCGCCCCGCCCGTCCGGTCGGCGCCGATCGTGCAGCTTCCACGCGGCCTGCTCATCTCGATCGACGCCATCGCGGTGGCGGACCCGCCGGCGCGGTGATGGAGTCACGATGCTCGGCCTGCTGCTGCTCCTGCTCCTGATCGGTGTGGTCTGGCTGCGCTACACGAGTGCCGGCCGCTACCGTCTGCTCGTGGATCGGGCACTCGGCTCGGCGGTGACCGTTGGCCTCGTCGGCTTTGCCCTCGGCTTCATTGGGCCGATCGTCTTTGCACCGGGTGCCAACCAGGGACCGCTCCTCGGCATCTTCATCACCGGGCCGCTGGGATTCCTGGCTGGCCTGATCTGGGGACTGTGGCGGGGCTGGTCCGAGCGGGCGTGAAGGAGTCCCCACGGATGGAGACCCACATCAGCGACGCGGAGGTCCGCATCCTGGCGCCGGGCGACGCCTCAGTCCTGAACCAGGTCGCGCCCGGGGTCTTCGACCGGCCGATCGACTCACGCTGGACGCGTGAATTCCTCACCGACCCTCGACACCATCTTGCCGTCGCCATCGACGCGACGGTCGTCGTCGGGATGGCCTCGGCGGTGCACTACCTGCACCCGGACAAGCCGCCCGAGCTCTGGATCAACGAGGTCGGCGTCGCCGCGACCCACCGGCGAACGGGTTTGGCCCGGCGGCTGCTGCACACCCTCTTCGCGCACGGCCGCACGCTTGGGTGCACGCAGGCGTGGGTCCTGGCCGACGAGTCCAATGCCGCAGCACGCGCCCTCTACGCCGGCGCAGGCGGGCGCCCGGCAGCGGAGGCGGCCGTCATGTACGAGTTTCCGCTCGCCGACGCGTCGCCGGCGGAGCCTCCCTCGCGGTGAAGGCGCCGCCGGATCACCCGCGCTGGACCCTGGCGGGCGCGATCGGCGTCCCGTTCCTCGTGATGGGTGTGCCTCTGAAGTGCGTCCGCTCTGTCCTCCGCCGCACGCGCCGCTCAGCCGGAGACGCGCCCCGCAACGGATCTCCACCTCTACCAGGCTCGACTATGCGGCAACGACAGCTTTTCCCATGGCGCGGCTCCTTGACCGTCGGCGTCGTCGCCGCCCTCGGCGCCTGCGCAATCGGTGGGGGCGGCAGCTTTCCGCCGGACACTTCGGTTCGCCCCGCGGCGGGGCTGCCCGCGCGTTTCGAGCCGGTCGCCCCGGCCTCGCGCATCGCACCAGCTGACACGATCGCCGGCCCGGGCTGCACCTCGCCGTTCCGTGA
>DATJFF010000111.1:0-3901 GCA_035495795.1 Vicinamibacterales bacterium | reverse complement strand
CGCCTTCCTATTCAGCATGTCGAAGCGGTCGCCCGCGCCCATGAAGAAGAACCGGCCGCTGGCGCCGGCGACTGGCTGGCTGCTGTAGATCACCGCGTAGCTCTTCCCGATCACGTCGAACTGATCGCCCTGCACGACGATCGCCGTGTCCTCGTCGAGGCCGATGCCGAGCAGTTGCGGATGCGCGTCGATCACTTCGAGCATGTCGAATTGCCGGTTGCGGCGCAGCAGGTGCTGATCGACGGCGGCGTTCTTCAGGAACGCGAGCCCGACGGTGTGATCGCCGATCATCTTGTCGTTGCCCTTCGTGTCGCCGCGGACCATGAACGAGGCGAGGATTGACGCGCCGGCCGACGATCCGCCGATGACGCCTCCGCGGTTGAGCAGGGCGGACAGTTCGCGGTGCGTGACGGTGTCGAGATAGGAATCGGCCAGCCGCCACTGGCGGCCGCCGGTGAAGAACACCCCGCGCGCGGCGCGAATCGGCCTGGCAAACGCCTCGGTGTCAGCCACCTTGCGATCGCGGGTATGCAGGACGCTCAGGTTCTTCGCCCCGTTCTCCCGCCACTGCTTCAAGCCCGACCAGTTCTGATCGTACGGATCGCGCTCGTCGTCTTCGCCGGCCGTGGGAATGATGACGATGGGCTGATCCGGACCGCCGGCAAGATCGATGAATCGCTTGACGATCGCCGGATCCTGCATGTTGCCGCCGACGATGACGAGCGTGCCCTTGTCGGGACCGTGCTCGGAAGCGGCGAGCGAGACGCCGAGCAGGAGCGTGAGTGCGAGGGTTCTGATCATGGGTCGGCTCCGGGACTCGAATTATGGCCGGAAAAGACCGGGCAGCTAAAATGTCGCGCCAAGGAGAAGCAATGCTGAAACACAGTGTCCTGGCACTTGGAGTCCTGCTGCTTGGCGCCGCGGCGCAACCGACCGCGCAGCAGCCGGCGGCGGCCGGCGGCGGGCAGCGCGCCGGCGGACCGGTCCCGTCGATCGACGACCGCGTCAACGGGCTGCGCAAGATCGACGGCTACTTTCCGCTCTACTGGGACGAACGCGCGGGCACCTTGCTGCTCGAGATCCCGCAATTCGATACCGAGTTCCTGTTCTCGACCGGCCTCTCCGCCGGGCTCGGCTCGAACGACATCGGTCTCGACCGCGGCCAGGGCGGCCAGGGCCGTGTCGTCACGTTCCAGCGGATGGGCCCGCGAGTGATGCTCGTCCAGGGCAACCAGACGTTCCGCTCGAGCGCCAAGAATCCGCTCGAGCGCAAGGCGGTCGAGGACTCGTTCGCCAAGTCGGTGTTGTGGGGCTTCGCCGTCGCGGCCGAGTCGAACGGACGCGTCGTGGTGGATGCCACCGATTTCCTGATGCGCGACGTGCACGGCGCGGGCGCGGCGCTACGGCCCGGCAACTACCGCGTGGACCGCACGCGCAGCGCGGTCTACCTGCCGAACACCAAGAACTTCCCCAAGAACACCGAGATCGATCTCCTGCTCACGTTCGTGAACGAGGCGGGCGGCGGCGGCCGCGGCGGCGCCGGCGGGCCGCAGCAGGGCCCGGCGCCGATTGCGGCGCCGGAAGCCGCCGGCAACTTCGGACGCCAGGGGATGTTCTCCGGCACGGTCGGCAGCGTCACGCCGACGCCAGACTCAGTGACGATGCGGGAGCACGTCTCGCTCGTCGAGCTGCCCGATGGCAACTACAAGCCGCGCCTCGACGACCCGCGTGCCGGATACGGCGGCATTTCGTTTGTCGACTTCAGCCAGCCGATCGCCGAGTCGATCCAGTTCCGCTACATCCGCCGCCACCGGCTGGTGAAGAAGGACCCGGCGGCGGCGATGAGCGAGCCGGTGACGCCAATTCAGTACTGGGTGGACTCGGGCGCGCCAGAGGATGTCAAGAAGGCGCTCGTCGAAGGCGCCAGCTGGTGGAACCAGGCGTTCGAGGCGGCCGGTTTCCGCAACGCGTTCAAGGTCGAGGTGCTCCCCGACGGCGCAGATCCGATGGACATCCGCTACAACATGATCAACTGGGTCCACCGCTCGACGCGCGGCTGGAGCTCGGGCGGCTCCGTCACCGATCCGCGCACCGGCGAGATCATCAAGGCGACGGTCACGCTCGGCTCGCTGCGCGACCGGCAGGACTACCTGATTTTCGAGGGCCTCTTGTCGCCGTACGCGACCGGCACCGAGCGGCCGCCGATTCTGTACGAGACGGCGCTGAAGCGCATCCGCCAGCTGTCGGCCCATGAGGTCGGGCATACCCTCGGCCTCGGCCACAACTACTACGACAGCACCAAGGGCTGGATCTCGGTGATGGACTACCCGCATCCGCTCGAGGAGCTGAAGGCGGACGGCACCATCGACATCTCCAACGCCTACCCGCAGCGAATCGGCGACTGGGACAAGGTCACCATCAACTACGGCTACCGGGAGTTCCCGGCCGGCACCAACGAGCAGCAGGCGCTCACGAAGATTCTCGACGAGGCCTGGGACCAGGACCTGCGCTACTTCACGAACCAGGACACCGACATCCACCCGCGCACCGAGCAATGGTCGAACGGGGTGAACCAGGCGGACGAGCTCGATCGGCTGATGAAGGTCCGCCGGGCGGCACTTGGCCGGATGGGCGAGCACACGATCCGGCTCGGCGCCCCGATGACGACCATCGAGGAGCCGCTGGTGCCGATCTGGATGTATCACCGCTACGCGGTCGAGGGCGCGGCCTCGATGCTGGGCGGGCAGGATTTCATCTACGCAATGCGCGGCGACGGCCGGACGCCGATGAAGTGGGAGTCGGCCGTCAATCAGCGCAAGGCCCTCGAATCACTCTCGGCGACGCTCAAGCCGTCGGAGCTGACCGTGCCGAAGAAGATCCTCGACAGCATCCCGCCGCGGCCCCCTGCCTGGGGCATCCACCGCGAGCTCTTCCCCCGGACGACCGGGGAGGGCTTCGACCCGCTCAGTCCCGCGACCATCGCCTCCGACGTCACGATCGGCTTCATCCTGCAGCCCGATCGCGCCGCGCGGCTGGTGGCCCAGCACGCCGTCGATCCTGCTCTGCCTGGCCTGGAGGAAGTCGTGGACCGGCTCGTCAAAGCGACCTTCGATGCGACGACGGCCACGCCATACGAAGCCGAAGTGCGCCGGGCCACGCAGCGCGTGCTGGTCGATCGGCTCTCGGGCCTGGCGGCAGCGGCGCAGAACGGCCAGGTCCGCGCTCTTGCTTCGCTGAAGTTGCAGCGGCTGGCCGCGCGGCTGCGCGTGAATGGGACCAAGACCGACGCCGACGTCGCGCAAGACACGCTGCTCGCCGCCGATATCAAGCGCTTTCTCGAGCGTTCTGGCGAAGCGGCCAAGCAGCTGCCGGCCGCGCCCGCTCCGCCGGGTGCTCCTATTGGTGAGGCGCCGCAGGACTGGCTGGCGAGGCCGCCTGTCCATTGATGATTGAGGATTGGCGATTGGTGATTTATTGACGATTGAGGGATTGGGGATTGCGCCATTCGATTGGCGATGGCGGCATCGGGATATCGACGATTGCGTGAATCGCGATTTGGGATTGCGATTGACGATTGGGACACGCCGCCAGTCACCAATCGTCATTTCCCCAGTCGTCAATTCCTCAATGTCACAATTCCCAATCGACTGGCGCAATCGCCGATCGACGGTTCGTCAATAAATCGTCAATCGTCGATCACCAATCGCCAATGGGACGGCGGCAGACGTGCAGCGCACTAACGCGGGCAGTCAGCGGCCAGCGCGCGAAACCCTTCGACGTCGAGAATGACCTGCTCGTAGTTGGGGTTGCTGCCCACGCTGGTGTTTCCTGACATCGGCCCCGGGGTGATCTTCACGCGGCCGCCAGTGGGGTCCTGCTGGCCCTTCTTGATGATCCCAGT
>DATJFF010000110.1:0-21047 GCA_035495795.1 Vicinamibacterales bacterium | reverse complement strand
GCGCGTCGTTCTACCGGAACCTGGTCGGCTGGGGCGAAACCTACGACGAAGGCAGCCAGCACGAACTGATGATGGGCGACACCGGGGACATCATCATCCGCGGCGGCAACTCGCTGGTCGCTGACGGCGGGAAGAACAGCGGCCGCGGTTCCGGCGGACCGCGCATCGACCACATCTCATTCGGCATCGCGCCGTGGGATACCGACGACGTCAAGGCCCAGCTCGAGAAGCGCGGGCTCAAGGTCACGATCGACACCTCCAGCCGTCACAAGGGGCCCGATGGCACTTGGGTGCCTGACGAAATCCACACCGCCGCATTCAAGAGCTATCACACCGATACGCCCAACGGCTTCAACCTCCAGATCAGCTACGTCACTCACGACAACCGGCTGGCCCTGGCGAACGCGGTGAACCCGAAGAAGGTGTCGGGGTCCAGGTGATGGGGCGCTGACAAGGCAAAAGGCAGAAGGCAAAAGGCAGAAGGCAGAAGGCAGAAGGCAGAAGGCAGAAGGCAGAAGGCAAAAGGCAAAAGGCCGAAGGCAGAAGCCAACGCCAACGGTTCGCGCCCAACTCTCGTCCAACCGGCCATGCTCGACCTCCTGCGCGACGTGGTGCTCGGGTTCCGGCTGTTCCGGCGGACACCGGGGCTCGCCTGGACGGCCACCGTGACGCTCGCGCTGGGGATTGGCGCGACCACGACGCTCGCCAGCATCGTCTATGCGGTGCTCGTCAACCCGTTGCCGTTCCCGCGCTCCCGCGACCTGGTCCAGGTCTGGCGCAGCGAGCTGCCCGCGCTCACGTACGGGTCGGCGTCTTATTCCCGATATCTGGACTGGCATGACGGCCAGCAGCCGTTCACGGAACTTGGCGCCTGGGCGCCGCGCGGGGTTACGGTGGCCGGCGACCAGCCGCCGGAGCGGGTGAGCGGCGCGGTTGCGTCGAGCGCGTTCTTCCGCGTCGTCGGCGCGACCCCTCGTCTCGGAAGGTGGTTCAGCGACGACGACGATCGGCGCGGTGCGCCCAAGGTCACCGTCATCAGCGAAGGCCTGTGGCGGCGGCGCTTCGGTGCGTCCCCAGCCGCCCTCGGCCGCGACGTGCAAATCGACGGCGATCTCTACACCATCGTCGGCATTGCCCCGGCGAGCTTCGTGGAAGCCTGGCGGTTCGAGCTCTGGATGCCGCTCACGCCGCTGGCCGACAGCGCCAATCGCGGGAACAACTACCTGCTCACTATCGGACGGTTGCGTGACGGTGTGAGCCTGTCCGCGGCCCGGCGACAGCTTGACGAGCTTGCGGCGCGGATGTCGCGCGAGCACCCGGAGGATCGCTACACGTTCACCGCGCGCGACCTGCACGACGTCCTGACCGATTCATCCAGTCGGGGCCTCTGGGTCCTGCTCGGCGCCACGCTGCTGCTGCTCCTCATCGCGTGCGCGAACGTCGCGAACCTGCTTCTCGCGCGGGCGGTCTCACAAGAGCGCGCGCTGGCGGTTCGCACGTCGCTTGGCGCGACCGCCGGTCAACTGATTGCGCTGGTCCTCGGCGAAACCATGGCGCTCGCGGCCGCCGGGTGCGTGGCCGGCACGGCGATGGCGTGGATGCTGCTGCGCACCTTCGTGGCAATGGCGCCGCCAGCGTTCCCTCGCTTGAGTGCCGTGGTTCTCGACTGGCGTGTGCTCCTCCTCGCCACCCTCGTCGCCATCGCGGCTGCCGGGATCGCAGCGCTGACCCCGGCGATTCACTTGTTCCGGTTCGATCCCGGCGTGATCCTGCAGGCTGGAGGCGGCCGCGGCACGACCGCGGGACGCGCTCGAACGACGGGACGGCTGCTGGTGATCCTCGAGATGGCGCTCGCGCTTGCGCTGGTCGCGGTCGCGGGGCTGATGGTCAAGAGCCTGCTGCGCCTCCAGGCGACCGATCTCGGTGTGACGCGCGAGCCGCTGCTGACCTTCTCGGTCGGTCTGCCGCCGAGTGTCGCCGAGCGCGGCGACGCGATGGCCCGCTTCCACATCGAGTTCCTGCGGCGTGTGCGCGCAGTGCCGGGAGTGACGCACGCGTCGGCCATCAACATGCTCCCGATTGCCGCGACCGGCTTCAACGGGCCGGCGAGGCGCGCCGATCAGCTCGGGGAGCGCGACGGCGTGCCGGTCACCGAAATGCGTGTCGTCGTGGACGGCTACGCGTCGGCAATGGGGATCCGCGTGCTCGCCGGGCGCGCGATCGACGAACGGGACGTCGACGGCGCAGCGCTGGTGGCGATGGTGAACGAGGCGCTGGCCTCGAAGCTGTGGCCGGGGCTGGCGCCCGCCGACGTCGTCGGCCAGCTCATTCGCACCCCGTGGGACGATGATGGCACCCTGCGGCAGGTCGTCGGCGTCACGGCGAACGTGCGCGCCCGCCGTCCCGAACTGCCGCCCGATCCGGAGGTCGCCGCTCCATTCCTGCAGTTCCCTCTTCCGACGCTGACATACGTGGTGCGCGGCCAGGGAGACCCGGCACGTCTCACCAGCCTGATTCGGGCCGAACTCGCGACCATGGCGCCGCAAGTGGCGCTCGCCTCCGTCCGGACCTTCGAAGACGTCGTCGCAACGTCAACCCGTACGTCGGTGCTGGTGTCGTCGCTCAGCGTCCTCTTCGGGGTGCTCGCAGGAACCCTGGCTGCCGTCGGGGTGTTCGGGCTGCTGTCCTACACGGTGGCGCAGCGGGTGCGCGAGCTTGCCGTGCGCGCGGCCGTTGGAGCTTCGCGCAGGACGCTTCTCATGCTGGTCCTGCAGGACGGGCTCACCCTGAGCGCGATCGGCATCGTCGCCGGCCTTGCGATTGCGCTTGCGGCCGGAGGCGCCGTCGGCAGCCTGCTCTATGACGTGCGGGCTACTGACGCGGGTGTTCTGGCCGCAGCCGCGGCGGGGCTGGCGCTGGTCGCGGCCGCCGGAGCAGGGATACCTGCGCTTCGCGCCTCGCGGGTTGAACCGGTGGTTGCGTTGAGAGTGGAGTAGTCACGCATGCTGCTGCACGATCTGCGCTTTGCCTTCCGCAGCCTGACTCGGCGGCGTGGCTTCGCCGTGGTTGGCATACTGCTGCTCGCGCTCGGTGCCGGGGCCAACGCCGCCGTCCTCTCCATCGTGCGCGGCGTGCTGCTTCGGCCGCTGCCGTTTGCGTCGCCGGACGCGCTCGTCGCCGTCTGGCCTGGCGAGTTCGTATCGAACGACGAGGTGGGGTTCTGGCGGGCCCGCGCCACCCGGCTGTCGGCAATCGCGACCATCTCTCCGGGATGGCTGATGGCGCTCACCGCCGGCGACGAACCGGCGAGGAAGATCACTGCGGCGAGGGTCTCGGGCAACCTCTTCAGCGTTCTCGGCGCACATGCCGCGTTGGGAAGGGCACTCGTCGACGAAGACAGCGCGCCTGGCCGGGAACGAGTCGCGGTGCTGTCCGATTCGCTCTGGCGGCAGCAGTTCGGGGCACGTCCCGACGTCCTGGGCCGCATCGTGCAGATCGACCAGATGCCGCACGAAGTGGTCGGCGTGCTGGCGCCCGGTTTCGAGCTGCTCGGGCGCGCCGATCTCTGGATTGCTGCGTCCTACGAGCCTGGCGCGCCTCGAAACCGGCAGGTCTCGGGTCTCGTCATCGCGCGATTGCGCGAGGGCATCACCGCTGATCTCGCATCTGCGGAACTGACGCGGCTCGTGCCCGAGATGCGCGCCGAACTCAAGAAAGCGGCGGACTGGGGAGAAACGATTCACGCCGCCCCGCTGCAGGATTCGATCACCGGCACGGTGCGGCCTGCCCTCGTCCTCCTCCTCGCGGCCGTGGGCTGCGTGCTCCTGTTGGGCGCGGTGAACCTGGGCACGCTCGTCCTGGGCAGCGCCGTCGCGCGGGCCCGGGAGCTGGCGGTACGGCGCGCGGTCGGGGCCTCGACCAGCCACGTCGTGCGGCAGTTGCTCACCGAGCAAGCGCTCCTCGCGCTGGCCGGATCGGCGGCCGGCTTCGCGTTGGCCCGCATTGCATTTCCCTCGCTCGTGGCGCGCATGCCGGCGGATCTTCCGCGGCAAGGTGAGATCGCGCTCGACTGGACGGTCTTTGCCACGATCACGGCGGCCACGGTGGGCCTGTCGATGCTCGTCGCTGTCGTTCCGGCGATCGTCGCAGAACGGGCGGGTGTCCAGCCGCTCCTGCGCCAGCAGGGCGCGGGTCCCGCGCGTCAACGCATCCTCGGGGCCCTGGTCGCCGCCCAGGTCGCCATTGCCATCGTTCTCGGCGCCGGCGCGAGCCTGATGCTGCGCTCTCTGTGGAACCTCCAGCAGGTCGATCCCGGGTTCGAGCCGGATCACGTGCTGACGTTTCGACTGCAGACGACCTCGATCCATCAGTCGCTGGCTACCGGCGCGCCGTATCTGCGGCTCGTGGCGGAGCGGCTCGCGGCGCTGCCCGGAGTCACCGCTGTCGGCGCGATCAATCACCTGCCAATGAGCGGCTACTCGTGGACCACGCGCGTGTACAGGCCCGAGGAACCGCCCGACCCAGGCACCGAGCTGCCGCTGGTTGCGTGGCGCTTCGTGGACGGCGATTACTTCAGCGCGATCGGTGTGCCGCTGCTGGCCGGCCGGATCTTCACCACTGCCGACACCGAGGGCGCACCCGGCGTCGCGATCGTGAACGCGCGCCTTGCGCGCGAACGTTTCGGATCGGTCGGCGCGGCGCTCGGCCGCAGGCTGATCCAGCAGGGAGGCGGGAGGCCTGGCCCGTTCGACGTGGAAATCGTCGGAGTTGTCGGCGATGTCCGGCACGTGGGGTTGGACAAGCCGCCCGCCGCCGAGCTCTACCGGCCGCTCCAGCAGACCTTCATGTTTCCGATGCAGATGGTGGTGCGAGCCAGCGGCGACCCTGCTCTCCTCGCCTCGGCAGTGCGTGACGCAGCCGCCGCCGTCAATCGCGCGGTTCCGGTCGCGGACATGCAGACGATGCCGGCCATGATGCGCACGTCGCTGGCCCGCCCGCGATTGCTGACACTTTTGCTCTCGGTCTTCGCAGCAATCGGCACGCTCTTGAGCGTCGTTGGCCTGCACGGCGTGGTCGCGCTGCGCGTCAGTCAGCAGGTTCGCGACATCGGTGTGCGGATGGTGCTGGGCGCCTCGTCGCGATCAATCGCCGCGGCGGTAATCGGCCAGGGGCTCGCATATGCGGCGGGCGGCTTGCTCTGCGGCATCCCGCTCGCGTGGGCTCTAGCCGGTGTGATGCGGAGTGTCCTCTTCGAAGTGACGGTGCGCGATCCGTTCACGCTCGCGGTCCTGCCGCTGTTGCTCGTGGGAGTGACCGTGGCCGCCTGCTACCTGCCGGCGCGGCGAGCGGTTCGCGTGGATCCCGCCCGGATCATCCGCGCCGCCGATTGACGCCGCTCCGCGGTCAGCTGGCCGGCTCGTACGGTTCCTCGCCGCGGGCAAGCAAGTGCTCGAGCGCCGCCGGATCGGCCGGCTTGGTCAGGTGGGCGCTGAACCCGGCCCGGTAGGCGTCGTCCTTGTCCTGCTCCTGGCCCCAGCCGGTCACTGCGACGATGACGACGTCAGGGCCGAGCGCGCTGCGCAGTTGCCGGCACGTCTGATAGCCGTCCATGCCCGGCATCCCGATGTCGAGCAGGATCACGTTGGGCCGGAGCGCCAGCGCGCGGGCCAGTCCCGTCTCGCCGTCGTAGGCAACCTCGCACGCGTTGCCGAGGCTCTCGACGAGCAGGGCAACGGTGTTGGCGGCATCGAGGTTGTCGTCGATCACGAGAACCTTCTGCCCGATTGCCGCTCGCCGCTGGCGAGTGACGCGCGCGGCGAGAGGCTCGACGTGGCGGGCGACCGGAATCCGGACCGTGAACCGGCTGCCATGTCCGGGCCCGTCGCTGTAGACGTCAACCGTGCCGCCGTGAAGCTCCATGAGCCGCCGGGCCAGCGCCAGTCCGATGCCAAGGCCGCTGTGCGACCGGCCGGCCGCGGCGTCGTCCTGCGTGAACAGCTCGAACACGCGGCCGATCATGTCCTCGGAGATGCCGACGCCCGAATCGGACACCGAGATGGCGAGCTCCTCGACGCCGTCATGGGGGCGTTTCGCGAGACGCCCCTCGATGAGGATCCGGCCGCCTTCGGGCGTGAACTTCACGGCGTTCTGGAGGATGTTCGACAGCACCTGCACGAACCGCGTGGTGTCCACGTCGATCCAGACCATGGTCGCCGGCAGATCCAGGGCCAGCTCGAGGTGGGCTGTATCGATCGCGGCGCGGTTCGCCTCGACGGCGCCATGGACGAGAGGAGCGAGCGGGCTGATCTCGCGCTGCAGGCGAATCTTGCCGGAGCTGATCCGCGAGACATCGAGCAGGTCGTCGATGAGCCGCACCATCTGGCCGACCTGCCGCTCCATCATTCCCCGCACGCGCTCGACGGCCTCGCGGCTGTCGCCGGCGAGCCGAATCAGCTCGAGCCCGGTGCGCACCGGGGCCAGCGGGTTGCGGAGCTCGTGGGCGAGCACGGCGAGGAACTCGTTCTTCCGCCGATCGGCTTCCCGGAGGTCGCGTTCGCTGCGCCGCAGCGCGGCCTCGGCCTCGTTCCGTTCCAGCAGGTCGGCGGCCTGGCGCGCGAGCAGGTCGAGGAAGCGCAGCTGCCGGTCGGTTGGGCGATGACCGCTCGCCCGCCAGTGCGTGGAGAGCATGCCGATGGGCCGGCCGGCTCGCGTCACGAGTGGAGTGGACTGGGCGGAGCAATAGCCGTCCTGCACGTGAAGCCGCATCGCGGTGTCGTCGGCGTGCGCCGGATCGTCGAAGTCCACGAAGGCGCGCCGGCCCGAGGCCAGCGCGATGCCGCACGAGGTGCCGGATGCCGCGGTGACGCGCGCGAAGTAGCGTACGGTCTCGGCGGAGAACCCGCGGGTGGCAAGGATCAGGAGATCGCCGCCCGGATGATCGAGCATCTGCACGGTGCCGGCGTCGGCGTCAGCCAGCGAGATTGCGGCATCGAGGATCTCGTCGTGGAACGCCTGCTGCTTGTCCTCGACGACAAGGCGCGCAGCCAGATCGCGGAGCAGCCGGGTGTCGCGCAGATCGCGGGCGGCTGCCGCTTGCGCGCCGGCGCGCTCAACCGCAGCCCAGGTCCGTTCGGCGATCTCGTCGAGCATCGCGACATCGGTCGCCGTCCAGCGACGGGGCGCCGTGTCGTGCACCGCGAACAGCGCGACCCAGCAGCCGTCCTTGACCAGGCTGGTGATCATCGCCGCGGTCACGCCGAGTGTCGAAAGGGCGGCGCGCGCGTCCCGCGTCAGCCGCGGCTCGTGCGCAACGTCCTCGATGATCAGCGGTCCGCCCCGCCTCAGTGTCCCGATGAGCTCTTCGCCGTAATCGGCGAGACGCAATCGCTGCCCGCCGAGCGACGGGAGGCCGCTCGCGTAGTCGCGATCGACCACCGCCAGCGGGCCCTCGGCGATCTCTGCGTAGAAGACGCGCGCCGCGCCGAGACGCTCCCCGAGCATTCGCGAGGTCGTCCACTGGATTTCCGCAGCGTCGGTCAGCGAGCGAAGTGCGTCGCTGACCTCGAGCACGAAGTTCTGGAGGAGGGCATGGTCAGCCAGCGCGTATTCGGAGCTCATTCGTTCCGCTTTCTCGGGAGGTGGGCATTTTACCGCCGAATGGCCAGCAGATCCGGGCGACCGATCGCCGCCACCACAGCCGGAGCGCGCTGGCAGCGACCAGCTTGCGCCGGTCCTCCGATGCCGTCAGGATGTGAATGACACTTTCATGGCACGCTCCGCTGGCGAGCAAATGGTTCGGCGCCACGCTCGCGACGCCCGCGCATATCTGGCTGCCATCGTCGAGTCGTCGGAAGACGCGATCATCGCCAAGGATCTCAACGGCGTCATCCAGTCGTGCAACGCGGCGGCCGAGCGCATTTTCGGGTATCCGGCCGAAGAGCTGCTGGGCCAGTCGGTGCTGATGCTGATCCCGCCCGAACGCCGCCAGGAGGAGGACGAAATCCTCTCCCGGATTCGCCGCGGGGAACGCGTCGAGCACTTCGAGACCGTCCGGCTCCGCAAGGATGGCCAGCGCATCGACGTGTCCATCACCGTATCGGCTGTGCGTGACGAGAAGGGCGTGATCATTGGCGCGTCGAAGGTCGCGCGCGACGTTACGGAGCGCCAGCGGCTGCTCGCCGCCGAACGCATCGCCCGGGCCGAAGCCGAGCGCGCCAGCCGGATCAAGGACGAATTCGTCGCGATGGTGTCGCACGAGCTGCGGACACCGCTGAACGCGATTCTTGGCTGGACGCAGCTGATGGCCAGGTCGCCCCACGACGTCGCGCTGGTCGAGCGCGGGCTCGATGTGGTGGCGCGCAATACCCGCCTTCAGGCGCAGCTCGTCTCCGACTTGCTGGACATCAGCCGCATCGTCCAGGGCAAGCTCGGGCTCGAGATTCAAACCGTGGACGTGCGAGCGGTGGTCGGCGATGCCATCGACACCGTAATGCAGGAAGCCGCCGCCAAGGCGCTTCGGATAGAGGCCGACCTGCGGGACGGGCGAGTGACCGTGGTCGGCGACGCGGCGCGGCTGCAGCAGGTTGTGTGGAACCTGCTGTCGAACGCGATCAAGTTCACACCGCACGGCGGGGCGATCCGCGTCCTGTTGCGGGCTGAGAACGGCCGCGCGACGATCCGGATCTCCGACAACGGCACCGGCATCCGGCCGGAGGTGCTGCCGCACATCTTCGATCGGTTCCATCAGGCGGATCAGTCGATCACCCGTCGCTACGGCGGGCTTGGGCTCGGCCTGGCTATCGTGAAGCACCTCGTCGAGCTGCACCACGGCGAGGTCCGGGCCGAGAGCGCCGGACCGGGAATGGGCGCGACATTTACGGTGGTGCTACCAGTCGGCATCGCGCCGGCCGACGAGGTCAGCGAGACGAGGGACGGGAGCGTCGGGCTGTCACGCGAAAACGCGCCGCTCGCCGGCACGATGGTGCTGGTCGTCGAGGACGAGCCCGATACCCAACAGTTCCTGCGCCGCCTTCTCGAGGGGCACGGCGCGCGCGTGGTCACGGCCGGGTCCGCGTCCGAAGCGCTGGCCGCGTTCCGCGAGCATGCCGCCGACGTAATCATCAGCGACATCGGGCTGCCGGGCACCGACGGATATCACCTGATGCGGCAGATTCGCCAGGGCGCGCCCCATCATCGCATCGTCGCGATCGCGCTGACTGCCTACGCGCGCGCTGAAGACAGGACGCGCGCATTGCGCGCCGGCTACCAGGCGCACGTGACCAAGCCGGTCGACGGCGCGGAGCTGGTGGCGATGGTCGGCAGCCTCGTCGACCTGATGCGCAGCGGCGCTCCGGCGCGCGTGTCCACCGACGAATGACGACTGCAGCCATCGTCAATCGGCAGTGGACACGTGTCAGCAGAGTTAGCGCGGTGACAGCATGACTTCGAACGCGCCAGTGTTGTCGCCCAGCTCGTCGTCGTTCACCCCGAGGTAGAGGCGCCCGGACTCGGGCATGATGACCTCGGTCAGGTTACCCACGGCGAACGCGCGCCCGTTCGGTCCAATGCGGCCGATCAAGGCGCCTGCCGGTGCAGCCGGCATCGGCGCGCCGCTGGCCTGCCGGTTACCGCCGGCCGGCTGCGCAACGTCGGTAGCCGTCACCGACAGCTGCACCTGGCCGGTGGTGTTGAAGAGCACCTGCTGCCCCTGCCGCACGGTCAGGCCGGTATCGGTCCAGCGTTGCTGCGGATTGACGTGGACCCGCAGGCCGCTTGCCGGCGCGGTCGTGCCGCTCGTGCCGGTCGCACCCGGCGTCCCGGTGTCGGGGTAGTTGCCCATATAGATGCGGCCGACTTCCTCGCCGCGCAGCCGCCGCTCGGCGCCGTTCGGCAGGCGGAAAACGAACTCGCGCGGCTTGTTCTCATCCCCCGATCCCTGTCCGCCCGCCACGTCGGTCAGCGTGCCTTCCAGGCTGGAGCCGTTGCTCAGCACGACAATCGGCTGCGGCAGCCGGGCCCGGCTCAGCTCGGTCTCGGGCAGACCGGACGCGCCGCCCACCTGATCGATGAGCACGACATCGTTGATCGGAATCTTGCGCTGATCGTTCAGGCTGACCCGGATATAGAGCGTGCCGCGCTCCAGGTCTTCCAACCTGCCGCTCACCTTCTCGCCACTCTTCAGCTGGACCGTCACCCGGTCGGGGGACTGGGCCGAGACGTTGCCAAAGACGAGCAATCCGGCACTCAAGGTAAGGCACCCCGCCCATCGTGCCGGCTGCGTGATGCCGCAGAATCTCTTCCAAGTCGCTGCGGTGCTCGACATCGGTAACCTCCTGCCGGGAAGGGCAGCAAGGGGGGTGCCAGCGGGCTCAACCGCTTCACGGCCGCGCTGCGCGTCAGGCGGCTTCGCCGCAGGCCGGGCTTTGCCCGTCAGGCGGTCGCGTCGGGACCGTAGGAATTTTCGATTCGTAGATCGTCAGATCCCTGCGCTCGCGCAGCGAGCGCCCGACGCGCGCAGCGCGGCCCACGGCGAAGCCGCCCGACGCGCGCAGCGCGGCCTACGTGAGCGCCGCGTCACACGTCTTCTCGCACCGCTCGCACGCTTCGGCGCACTGACGGCAGTGCTCGTGCATCTTCGCGTGCGTGCGGCACTCCTCGCCGCATCGCCGGCACGCGGTCACACAGGTCGCGAGCATCGAGCGGATCAGCTCCTCATTCGAGCCGGTGCGCCGTGTGGCGACCGAGGCCGTGGCGGCGCAGACATCTGCGCAGTCGAGATTCAAGCGGATGCACTGCCGGAGGTGCGCGACCATCTCCTCGGCGATGCACGCGTCGGCGCAAGAAGTGCACGCCTGCGTGCAGGCGTGGAGCTCGTCGATGGCCGCAATCAGCGCGCGGTTGACCTTGCCGCGGACGTCCGGGTGCGTAGCGATAATTTGTTCGGTGCGCATCCCGGCGTGCTTTGCAACCGCGATGCCGCAGCTGCTGATTGGGTGACGGAAGCGGTCGCGTTTCTGCTGCGGCGCATCGGGACTCACGTGCTCACGGCCGCGCTGGGCCATTCCCCGCGCGATATACTTCGTTCAAGAGGCGCATGCGTTCCGTGTTTCGAGCCCTGCTCGTGCTCGTTGCCCTCCTCGTCGTGGGCGGCGGCGTCGCGGCGTACTCGATCGCCAGCCGCGGCCTCAGTACGCGTGCCGATCCGAGCTGGATCGAAGCGACGCTGGCAAAGGCGATGCGGAGCTGGGCAACCTCGCGGACGATGCGAAATACCAGGAACCCGGTGCAGCCGTCCCCGGAGGTCATCCAGGAGGCGCTTGCCCACTTCGCCGATCATTGCGCCGGCTGTCACGGCAACGACGGCAGCGGGACCGAGATCGGTCGCAGCTTCTACCCGCCCGCACCCGACCTGCGTGCCGCGGGCACGCAGGGACTGACCGATGGTGAGATCTTTTCGATCATCGAGCAGGGCATACGCATGACCGGAATGCCGGCGTGGGGCAATGGCACGCCGGAAGGGGAGCACCAGAGCTGGGCGCTGGTACACTTCATCCGCCGCCTGCCGTCGCTGACGGCCGAGGACGTCGCCAGGATGGAAGCGCTCAACCCGAAGAGCCCGGACCAGTTGCGCGAGGACGAGGAGATCCGCAAGTTCCTCGCGGGCGAGGACCCCAGCAGCGCGGCCGCGCCGCCGCCGCACAAGCATCCACAATAGGGAGGACTGATGACTCGACGGAACGCGCTCGTCTTCATGCTCGGCTTCGCGATCGCAATTGGCAGCACGCCGCTGGCGCTCGCCCATCCCGGGCACGATCACAAGATCCTCGGCACCGTGACGATGGCCGCGGCCGACCACGTGATGCTGAAGGACAAGGACGGCAAGGACGTAACGGTACACATCAACGCCGACACCAAAGTCCTCCAGGCCAGGAAGCCGATGAAAGTCGAGGACATCAAGTCCGGCATGCGCATCGTCGTCACCGCCGTGACAGTGGAAGAGAAGGGCGGGGACAAGCTCGTGGCGAAGACCATCGAGCTCGGCGCGCCGGCGACCAGTAAGTAAGCGTCAGGCCGCGCCGGGCGCGGCGGGCCGCTTCGCGGCAGGCCGCGAGACTGCGGGAGTTATCAGACGCAGTCTCGCGTCAGGTGGTCGCTGCGCGACCGCGGGAATCTGATGATCTGACGGCCTAATCTTCCACCAGCCGGCGATGAAGACACCTCGAAAAATAGTCGTCTACATCGCCACGAGCGCTGATGGCTACATCGCCCGACCCGACGGCGACGTGGAATGGCTCAACCGGCGTCCACGCACCGTGGACTATGGAATCGGCAAGTTCTACCCGACCATCGACACCATCCTGTGGGGCCGCAAGACTTACGATTGGGCCCTTGCCTATTACAAAAAGAGAGGCAAGACGACCGGCCTCTTCGACACCAACGTCGCGAACTACGTTTTTTCGCACACGCCGCCGAAGCGGCCTGCGGCAGGTACGCAATTCGTATCCGAATCCGTCAAGGCATTTGCCCGCCGCCTTCGCTCCACCCCAGGCAAACACGTCTGGATGATGGGTGGCGGCGGGCTGATCGCATCGTTTCTCGATGCCGGCGAGATCGACGAATTCGACATCCACGTGATTCCAGTGTTCATCGGTCGCGGTATCCCGCTCGTTGCGCCTCGACATCGGGACGTGCCGCTCCGTTTACTGGAATCGAGAAAGTACCCGGATGGGGTTGTCCGGCTCCGCTACCGCGTCGACATGGCTACCCGTTGACGCGGTGCATCTCGCCGATGTTGGGCTCCGTGCCGGTCAGCCAGCCCTTCACCAGCTCGTAGAGCACCACCGGCTGAGGCTTGTTCACCTCGAAGAACACTGCCGCGTGCACGTCCACGCCGATCAGCACCAGGCGCGGATCGTCGGGCGTGCCATGACGCGGGTCGCCCTCGTTCGGGAACCACGCCTTCCAGTCGGTGGCATAGAGTTGACGGATGATGGCGCGGTCGCGTGAGATGCGCGCGAGGCCCGACACCGATACCCATTCACGCGTCCGATCCTTGTAGTAGGCGAGGTTGACATGGGGATCGTGCTCGATATCGCGGAGCTTGCTGCTGAAGTCGGCGGTGACGAACCAGAGATCGGCTCCGGCTGCCCGCTTCTGGTTGGCCATGGCCCTCGACTCCAGGTGACCGTCGGGCCTCCGGGTGGTGAGCATGGCCACCTCAATCTCGCCGATCATTTCGTAGAGTTTGTCGATCTCGTTGGTCATTGTGTCTCCCGGTCGCCGATAATTCATCTTTCGTACCGGGTCGAACCATCCCGCCTGCCTGGCCGTCCAACCTGAGAACCCATGACGCTCCTTCAGGACCTCCGATTCGCAGCCCGTTCCTTTGCCCGGGCTCCCCGTTTCACGCTGCCGGCCCTGCTGGCGCTTGCTCTCGGCATCGGTGCTACCTCGGCGACGTTCAGCGTCATTCGCGGGGTCATGCTCAAGCCGCTGCCCTACGACCAGCCCGATCGCATCGTGGTGGTCTGGGAAAGCAACCAGGCCCGCAACCGCCCGCGCAACGTGATCAGCCCGGCCAACTGGCTGGAATGGCGCGCCCGCAACCGGTCGTTCTCAGACCTGGGCGTAGCTGGCCCGGCGCGCTTGACGCTGACCGTCGACCGCCGCCCCGAAGAGGTCCAGGGAATCGTCGCGTCCTCGGATGTCTTTGCTGTGCTCGGTGTTCAGCCGACGATAGGCCGCGCGTATACGGCGGAGGAGGACGTGGACGGCCGCGACCAGGTCCTGGTCATCACGCATGAGTTCTGGCAACGGCAGCTCGGCGGACGGGCCGACGTGCTCGGCTCGGTGATTACGGCCGACGGCCAGCCGCGCGAGATCATCGGCGTAATGCCGCCGGGGTTCAGCGTGATGGGGCAGACCGCGTCGTTCTTGATGCCATACGGCTGGACGCTCGAGCAACTGCGAAACGCGCCCGGGCGGGGCTCGTCATTCGGGCTTGCCCGCCTCAAAGATGGCGTCTCGCTCGAGCAGGCCACGAGCGACTTGCGAACGATTGCCGCGGCGCTCGCGCAGGAAGCCCCCAACCGTAACAGCGGCTGGTCGGTGACGCTGGTGCCGATTCACGAGCAGATGGTGGACGAGATCCGTCCGGCCCTGCAGGTGCTCGCAGGCGCGGTCGCGCTCGTGCTGCTCATCGCCTGCGTGAACGTCGCGAACCTCCTGCTCGCGCGCAGCGCAGTCCGGCAGCAGGAGATTGGCGTGCGAACGGCACTCGGCGCACGCCGCGTCCGGCTGGTTCGCCAGATGCTCAGCGAGAGCGTGCTCCTCGCACTCCTCGGAGCCGCCGGCGGCCTCGTCCTCGCGCTGGCGTTTCACAGGGGCCTGCTCGCGCTCGTCGCCAATCGCATCCCGGTCCCGCGGCTGGACCAGGTCGCGCTCGATGCGTCGGTCGTCGCGTTCACGCTCGTGGTCGCGCTGCTGTCGGCCTTGGCCTTCGGATTGGTACCGGCGCTGCTGTCCTCCCGCGCCCCTGGCGACGTGCTCCGCGAGGCGGGGCGCCACGGTGGTTCGGCCCGCTCGCGCCGGATGCTCTCGGCCCTGGTCGTGATGGAGGTTGCCGTCTCGCTCGTGCTGCTTGCCGGTGCGGGGCTGCTCATTCGCAGCTTCGTGCGGCTGCAGAACGTCGACCCCGGCTTCAGGGTGGAAGGGCTGCTGACCGCGAGAGTGCAACTGCCGTCAGCCCGCTATCCGGACTCGGCGCAATCGGCCGAGGTGTATTCGAGAATGCAGGAGAAGATCTCGGCGCTTCCAGGTGTTCGCGACGCGGCTGCCGTCAGCTTCCTGCCGCTCGCCGGTCTCGGGATCGGCACGAGCTATTACCGCACAGATCAACCGGAGCCGCCACCGGGGGAATTGCCGTCCACCAACGTGCGGCCGATCACGCCGAACTGGTTCCGGACCATGGGCATTCCACAGGTAGCCGGACGCGACTTCACCGACGCCGATCGTGAAGACGGGCCGCAGGTCGCGATCGTCAGCGAGAGCCTGGCAGCGCGCACATTCCCGGGTGAGAACCCGATCGGCAGGCACATCCTGGTTCGGATCAAGCAGCCTGGAGGCGTGGACTATGAGATTGTCGGAATCGTCGGCGACATCAAGATGACGTCGCTCGAGGCCGCCGCCGGGCCGGCCGTCTACGTTCCGCACCGCCAACTGGCGATCGGCCTGATGACATTCGTCGTCCGAACCGATTTGGACCCAGGATCGCTCGTGAGCGGCGTGTCGGCCGCCGTTCGTTCCATCGATGCCGAAGTGCCGCTTGCCGACGTGAAGACGATGGAAGGCGTGGTGGATTCGACGATCGCGCGGCCGCGCGTGATTGCGACGCTGCTGACGGCCTTTGCTGTGATCGCGCTTCTCCTGGCTGGGGTGGGCGTTTACGGCGTGATGGCCTATGCGGTTACGGAGCGGACGCATGAGATCGGTGTCCGCATGGCCCTGGGCGCGACCCGCGAGTCGGTGATGTCGCTCGTCGTCGGGCAGGCGGCGCGGCTGGTGCTCACCGGTATCGCGATCGGCCTCGCCGGGGCGGTGGCACTCACGCGCGTGCTGTCGTCGCTCCTGTACGAGACGGACGCGAGGGATCCCTGGACGCTCGGCCTCACGGCGATCGTGCTCGTCTCGGTCGCGTTGCTGGCGGCATTGGTTCCCGCCCTTCGCGGCACGCGGATCTCCCCGACCCAGGCGCTGCGCGTGCAATAGCTGGGAACGGAACCAGGAACCAGGAAATAGGAGGCAGGAGGGAGGAGGGAGGAAGCAAAAAAGACCCCAAGACCCCAAGACCCAAGACCCCCAGCCCCAGGTCCCACAACTCGTCACTCCGCGCTGGACATCGAGGACGTCTCGCGCTACACCCTACGCGAGCTTCTCGGGTTCACCTCGCGTCCATTTCTGGAGGTTTCGATGGTCCGCGCGCTCGACGGGCTGCGGTTGGACCTCACGCACGCGTGGCGCGGGCTGCGCGCGGCGCCGGGATTCACGCTGGCGTCGCTGGCCACCCTGGCGCTCGGTGTGGGGGCCGTGACCGCGATCTTCAGCGTCGCTTACGCGCTGCTGGTCCAGCCGCTCCCGTTCCGCGATCCCTCGCGGCTCTTGTTCGTCTGGGCCGATCAGTCAGCGGAAGGGTATCCGCGCGCGCCGCTGTCGGGACCCGAGCTGAAGGACCTGGACGAGCGGAGCACGAGATTCGAAGGGTTCGGCGCCATCTGGGCCACTACCGCGGCCCTGACCGGGGAGAACGATCCGGAGCAGCTGCGCGTCGGGTTCGTCACCACCGACTTCTTTTCGCTGCTCGGTGCCGACGCCGCGCTCGGCCGCACCTTCCAGGCCGGCGATGATGCCGCGGGCCCGCCGACCAGCATCCTGCTGAGCGCCGCAACCTGGCAGCGGCGCTACGGCAGCGATCCATCGATCGTGAACCGCCGCATCGAGGTCAACGGCACGCCAATGACGGTCGTCGGCGTGATGCCCGACGGATTCCGGCTGATGATGCCGCCTGATTCCGCGGTCCCGGACGATCTCGAGGCGTTCGTGCCGCTCAACCGGCGCTTTCCGGAAGGACCGCGCGGACAGCGCTACCTGCGAGTGATCGGGCGGATGCGTGCCGAGGTTCCGGTTGCGGACGGGCGCGCCGATATCGCGCGCGTCGGGCGTGAGATCTCGCAGGCCAACGCGTTCTACGGCGCTGCCGGCCGGCAGTTCGAGACGGTGCCGCTGCACGAGGACGCGATGCGGGACGTCCGGACTCCGCTCCGCGTGTTGTCGATCGGGGTCGGCATCCTTCTCCTGATAGCCTGCGTCAACGTCGCCGGCCTGCTGGTGGCCCGCGCCGCAAGCCGCGCGCGCGAGACGGCGATGAAGACTGCCCTGGGGGCAGGGGCGGGACGCATCCTCCGGCAGTACGTGATCGAGTCGGCGATTCTTGCCGCGGCTGGGGGTGCCGCCGGATTGCTGATCGGTCAGTGGGGCCTGTCGCTCCTGCTGTCCTCGACGCCGGATGCGCTCGGACGGCTGCGCCTGGCGACGCTCAGCCCGCCCGTCGCGGCACTCAGCCTCGGCATCGTCTCTGCGTGGATGCTGCTGCTCTCCCTCGCGCCAGCAAGCGAGACGATGAAGCGCGGCCTGGTCGAGGCTCTTCGAGCCGACGCGCAACGGGCCGGCGGCGGATCGGGGGTCGCCTTGCGACGCGTACTGACGATCGCCCAGGTGGCATTGAGCGTGGTGCTGGTGGTGGCGGCACTGCTGCTGATTCGAACGGTGCTGCGCATTCAGCAGATCGATCCCGGCTTCGAACCGGGCGGAGCACTGACGTTCCGCGTCGCGCCGCCCGGTTCCCGCTATCCGAACCAGGACGCGTTCAACGCGTTCCTGCGCCGCCTCGAAACCGAGCTCGGGAGCCTTCCCGGAGCGGCCGGTGCCGCCGCGATCAGCCACGCACCCTACGATCACGTGCCGAACTGGGGCGGACCGTACTTGTCGCAGGCCGGCGGCGATTCGTCAACGGCCCCTCAGGCGGACTATCGTGCTGTCTCGCCCGGGCTGATGGAGATGCTCGGCGTGCGGCTGATCGATGGGCGGACGTTCACGGAGAGCGACGACCACCACGCCGCCCCTGTCGCAATCGTGGACGAACGGCTCGCGGCGCGAGCGTGGCCGGGCGAATCGGCGGTCGGCCGCCGGCTCGGTGTCGATCCCACTGTGACCGGCACGCCCTCCACCTGGGTGACCGTCGTCGGGGTCGTCCGTCACGTGCGCCACCGGAGCCCGACTGAAGAGGTTCGCGATCAGGTGTACTTTCCGGAACGCCAGGTGCCGCGCAACCCGTTCGTGGTCGTGGTGAAGGCGAGCGGCGATCCGTCGCTGCTGACGACGCCGGTGCGGGAGGCGGTGAAACGGCTGGATGCGGCGCTCCCGATCTACGACGTCCGCCCGCTCGAGGCGTATCTCGACGAGGCGCGGGCGATCCGCGGCTTCACGGCGATGCTCGCCGGGGTGTTCGCGGCCGCGGCGCTGCTCTTGGCGTCAGTCGGTGTCTACGGCGTCATTGCCTATTCGGTGTCGATGCGGCGGCGGGAGTTCGGCGTCCGGCTCGCGCTCGGCGCACGGACGGGACACATCATGGCGCGCGTGTTTCGCGAAACGACGGCGCTGGCCGTGGCCGGCGTCTCGACCGGCCTGGTAGCGGCCGTGAGCGGTGCGTGGTGGCTGCGCAGCCAGTTGTACGGCGTATCGCCCTGGGATCCCCTGACGCTTATCGCAACCGCGCTGGTCCTCGCGTCGGTTGCCGCCGTCGCGTCGATGCTGCCCGCTCGCCGCGCGACGCAGGTCGATCCCGCCGCTGTGCTGCGGTCTGACTAGGCGTCTGACCGGTCAATGGACGCGAGGAGCGTCACCGTCGGCAAGAGCCTTCTCATAGTGGGTAGCGGGCGCACGTCCGATCCTGGCCGCGCACGTAAACGCAGTGGACGTCGCCTGCCACGTGACCGCGTGGCCGTTTCGCCCAGCGGTGGACCGACCAGGAAAGGCCGCTGGCGGCCGCTGAGCTTCTGTTCAGGCTGCTGGTGGCACCATTGTTGAAACAGGCGCAAGAATGCCCGAAGCTTCTGCCTCGACTGTTCTGGCTCCCCGCCTCGACCGTGCGCAGCTCACGTCGTGGTAC
Source organism: Vicinamibacterales bacterium (assembly GCA_035495795.1). Classification (GTDB taxonomy): domain Bacteria; phylum Acidobacteriota; class Vicinamibacteria; order Vicinamibacterales; family UBA2999; genus VFZN01. Next base: position 2,326 of record DATJFF010000110.1, on the reverse strand, counting down.
CTGCGCAACCGCGCTCGCTCGAGGTCCCTCTTCGACTTCGTGGCGCCCGACGCCTACTACACGCGCCCGATCGCGCTGCGGCATCCAATCGTGTTCTACGAGGGGCACCTTCCAGCGTTCAGTTTCAACACGCTGGTCAAGCGCGGGCTCGGCCGTCCGAGCATCGACGCGCGTCTCGAGCAATTATTTGCCCGCGGCATAGACCCGCACGAATCGCAGGCTGGAAACGATCGCGGGGATGCTGCTGCCGGCTGGCCCGAGCGATCGGTTGTGCGTCAGTTCGCCGCCGAAGCCGATCGCGAAGTGCTCGAAGCGCTGGCTCACGGTGACATCGAGCAGCCGGGGCACCCGCTGCTCGATCGCGCGGAAGCCGCCTACTGCATCCTGGAACACGAGGCGATGCACCAGGAGACGCTGCTTTACATGTGGCATCGGCTCCCGTTCGAGGCGAAGGTGCATCCTGACGGCTATCGCCCGCGGGTGGAAGGGCCCGCACCGACCCAGGAGTGGATTGAGATCTCCGCGGGTACGGCGGCGCTCGGGTCGGACACGACCTGCGAGCCGTTCACGTGGGACAACGAACGCCCGCCGTTCACGGTTCCCGTGCCAGCGTTCCGTATCGAAAAGCACGACGTCACGAACGCGCGCTTCATGGAGTTCGTCGAGTCGGGCGGGTATCAGGATTCGCGGTGGTGGGCGCCGGAGGATTGGGACTGGGTGCACCACGAGCGGATTCGCCACCCGCTCTTCTGGGAGCACGACGAAACAGGGTGGTGGTGGCGCGGCATGTTCGATCGTGTGCCGCTGCCCGAGCACTGGCCGGTGTATGTGAGCCAGGCCGAAGCCGCTGCCTATACCCGTTGGCGCGGAGCGCGGCTCCCCACTGAGGCCGAATATCATCGCGCGGCCTTCGGCGAGCCTGGCGGGGAGGCGCGCCGGCATCCGTGGGGCGGCGACGCGCCGGCGGCGCGCCATGGCGTCTTCGATTTCACCAGCTGGGATCCCGAACCAGCCGGCACGCATCCGGACGGCGACAGCGCCTGGGGCGTTGCGGATCTCGTCGGGAACGGATGGGAGTGGACGTCCACACCGTTCGGCCCCTTCGACGGGTTCGCGCCGTTGCCCTCGTATCCCGAGTACTCCGCCGACTTCTTCGACGGGGAGCACATGGTGATGAAAGGCGCGTCACCGGTCACCGCCGCCGAGCTGATCCGGCCGTCGTTCCGCAACTGGTTCCGGTCGCGCTATCCCTACGTCTACGCCACGTTCCGGTGCGTCACCGGGGGAGGCCCACGGTGAGTGCCCCGGCCCTCCGCGAGCGCCGTGATCCGCGCGAGGCGGTTGCGACGTTTGCCGCCGATGTCCGCTACTACCTGACGCAGCAGCCGCGCCAGCTGCCCTCGCACTACCTCTATGACGCGCTCGGCTCGGCGCTCTTCGACGCGATCTGCGAGTTGCCGTGGTATCCGATTACGCGTGCCGAGATGCGGCTGCTCCACGCGCACGCCCGCGATCTGCTCGGCGGCGCCGACCTCCCGAATCGGCTGGTCGAGCTCGGCGCCGGCAATGGAACGAAACTGGCGACGCTCGTCAGCCTGGGCTTGCCCGCTGGACATCCGTTGTCGATCGAGCTCATCGATGTCTCGCCAGCCGCGTTGCGGACGGCGGCCAGCGCGGTGGCAGGATTCGAGGGCGTGCAGGTGGTGGCGCGGGAGGCCACCTACGAGGACGGCCTGCAGTTGATGGAAGCCCGCCGCGGGAAGGAGCGCGTGCTCGTGCTGTTCCTCGGATCGAACATCGGCAACTTCGATCCGGTGGGCGCCGAGCAGTTCCTGCGCCGCATCCGGCGCGCGCTCGGCCCTGGCGATGCGCTGCTGCTCGGTACCGACCTGGTGAAGCCGGAGGCCGATCTGCTCCTGGCCTACGACGATCCGCTGCAGGTCACCGCGGCGTTCAACCGCAACCTGCTCGTGCGCATCAACAGCGAGCTCGACGCCGATTTCGAGCTCGGGCGCTTCCGCCACCTTGCGGCCTGGAACCCCGACGCGTCGCGCGTGGAGATGCACCTCGTGAGCACCGGCCGTCAGCGAGTCCATATCGGGCGCGCGGGGCTGAATCTGACGCTCCTCGAGGGCGAGCGGATCTGGACCGAGAGCTCGTACAAGTACTTACCCGAGGAAGTGCGGCGCCTGCTGTGGCACTGCGGCTTCCGCGAGTGCCGGCAGTGGATCGACGAGCCGGGCCGATTCGTGCTGACGCGCGCGGCGGTCTAACCCGCGTATCACGCGCGTCGGCATTCGCGGTCAAATAGAGGCATGTACGGACT
>DATJFF010000109.1:0-55803 GCA_035495795.1 Vicinamibacterales bacterium | reverse complement strand
CCTACGCGCCGAAGGCGAGCCTACCCGGGCGCAGCGAGGGCCTGTTCCACGTCCTCGACGAGGTCCTGCGCGTCTTCGAGGCCGATGGAGATCCGGATCATGCCGCGCGTGACGCCGGCCGCGGCGAGCTGCTCATCGCTCAATCCCGTGTGCGATGACAGGATCGGCAGGCTGCAGATGCTCTCGACGCCCCCAAGACTGGTCGCGCGCTGGATCAGCTTGAAACGGTCGAACGTCCGGAACGCCGCGGCCTGCCCGCCCTTGACATCGATCGTCACCATTCCGCCGAAGCCGCTCATCTGGTCGGCGGCGATCGCGTGGTCGGGATGGGACGCCAGCCCCGGGTAATAGACGCGGACCAGCGCCTGGTGGCCATCGAGCGCCGACGCGACCGCCATCGCGGTCTCGTTCTGCCGCGCGACTCGTAGCGGCATCGTCTTGATGCCGCGGCCAAGCGCATACGCGGCCTGGGGATCGAGCACCGATCCCATGAGCCGCCGGGCCTTCGCGATCGGGTCCAGGAGTCGCCGCCGGCCCGAGAGGACCCCGGCCGTGACGTCGCTGTGGCCATTCAGGTACTTCGTCGCGCTCTGCATTGATAGGTCGATGCCCATCGCGATGACCGGCTGGTTCAGCGCCGAAGCAAAGGTGTTGTCGGCCACGGAGATGACACCCGCGGCGCGGCAGGCATCGGCGACTTTGCGGAGATCCACGCAGCGAAGCGTCGGGTTGATCGGCGATTCCACCCAGACGATGCGCGTCTTCGGTCCGATGATATTTGCGGGCTGAGCCAGCTGTTCGAGCGATACGAAACGGCCGGCGATGCCGAATCGCGGAAGCAGGTCCGCGATCAGGTGATGAGTGCCGCCGTAGATTGCGGCGCTGCAGACGACCTCGTCCCCCTGCTGCAGCAGCGTGAGCAGGGCGTGCGTCGTCGCCGCCTGCCCCGAGCTGAAGAGCAGGCTGCACTCCGCGCCGTCAACGGCGGCGATCTTCTGCTCCACCGCCACCACGGTGGGATTCTCGTAGCGCGAGTAGAGGAACCCGACTTGCCGCCCCTCCTGGTACGCCTCCACCTGCGCGGCCGACTCGAACACGAACGTGCTCGTCTCGTAAATCGGCGTGGTCAGCGACGGCGTGGACGCAGCCGCAACACGCTCACCCGCGTGAATCAGCTCGGTGCTCTTCCGCATGGCTTTCCGCCTTTTACCTGGTGCCTTCTGCCTTCTGCCTTTTGCCTTTTTGCCTTTTGCCTTCTGCCTTTTGCCTTGCCCGTTACATCCGTTCGCCGCTCTCGCCGAGCACCGGCTCGATGAATTGCCGGTATGCGTCTTCGTAGCCGCGCTCGATGAGCTCTTCCAGGGGCTGCATACGATCGGAGCTCTCATCGTAGGCGCCGCCAAGATCCAGGGGCCGCACCGGGTTGTGCGCCGGCCGAATCACATACGTGCCCTGGAACCTGTGTTGGAGGTGACGCAGCGCTTCGGCCAGCGCCGCCGTCTCGGCCGAAGCCAGGTGCTCCCCAGCCAGTCCGAGCGCATCGTCGCGTACCGGCCGGAGCCCATGGGGCAACGGCGGCTCGGGAGCGGCTGACACCACGATCAGCTGCTCGGCTCCGGCCGCCGCCACCTCCTCGAGGAGACGTCCGAGCGCCGCCGTGCGATCGGCCATGCGATGCGTTTCGCCCCGCCAGAACGTGTCGGCGGCGAAGGCGACCAGGCGTGGTGGGCACAGCCCGGGCAGGGACAGCGCCGCAGCCAATGCGTCCACCAGGTGATCGCGCGCAATGCCCGCCAGGTCGTGGGCCTCGGCCCGCCGCGACGAGGGAGCCGTGACCGCGGCAAAGAGCGCCTTGCGATACGGCTCCTTGACCAGCCCGAAGACGACGTCACGCCTGGCGTCCAGGTCGTGGGTGACGATTAACAGCTCGCGAAAACCGGGATGACCGAGGTTCTCGGCGAGGAGCTCCGAATAGCGCCGGCCGAGATCGCGCGCGTCGGGCGCCCGCAGCGCGGCGCCACCCTTCAGGATGGCCCAGAGCGCGTTGGTCGCCGCGCGGACCGCGCCTGCTTCATCGATCGGCGCGCCGAGCAGCGACCAGATGGCTGGAGCGACTGCGGAGCGCCGCGTCCGGTGGGCCCGTCGCTCGAAGATCATTCCACTTGCAAGTACGGCTACCCCGACGACGGCAATCGCGAGCGTCAGACGCGGTATCCAGGTCGGGAGTGCGCCAGGACCGAACGCGGACCCGGTGTACGAGAGCAGCGCCTGAGCGAAGCTCCTCCCGCCTTCGAAGCCAGTCATGCCGAGACCCATGGCCACCGGGTACATGGCAGCGATCCCGAGGAGGATCACGAGCGGCATCGCGAGGACGCCGAGGAGCGCGAGGACGAGGCCGTGCAGCCATCGGAACGGCCACCGCCAGCGGTAGATCGCCGACGCGCCGTGGGCCCGCCACACGCCACCGGGTTCCCAGAGACGCGCCGCGCCGTCGATGGCGTGGAGCACGGCGCCAAGCGCGCCGACCCCCCGTCCGCCGATGAGGTCGACCTTGATGCCGGTCTCGTGGAGCGCGCGGAGGACTCCCGCGTGGTAGGCGCCGTCGGCGCCGGTCCCGCTCAACACGAGCGCCGTGCGACGTTCGGGGGAGTATCCCTCAGGTTCGCTCGTGTGGATCATCGATCAGCTCGCTGATCCGCCGATCCTGACAGCTGGTGGGACGTTCGATCTGGTGATACCCAAAACGGGCGTCGGGGCGTGAAGGCTACTCGTCGTGAATCGTTATGAGCTTGATGATCTCGAAATTGCGGGCACCGTTCGGCGTGGAAACCGCCACCGCGTCGCCCTCTTCCTTGTTGAGCAGGGCCCGGCCGATCGGTGAGCTCGTCGAGATGAGCCCTTTTTCGCCGTCCGCGTCCTCCGGCATTACCAGCTGGTAAACCAGTTCCTGCCCGGTGCTCTCGCGAATCGTCACCGTGGATCCGAAGCCCGCCTTGCCGTGCGGGATCTTCTCCATGTTCATCAGCGCGATCTCGTTCATCCGGCGGCGCAGCATGCCAATCCGCGCCTGCACGTAAGTCTGGCGCTCCTTCGCGGCTTGATACTCCGCGTTCTCCCGCAGGTCGCCGAGCTCGCGAGCGCGCTGGATCTCCTTGGGGAGCTCCATTTTCAGCTCGCGCTCGAGGGTCGCCACCTCGTCTTCGAATCGCTTGAGAATCTTCGCTTTCATCGTCCGATCCTCAAACTTTAGCATAATTGGACCAACGCTCATGGCGGTCGTCAGCAGCCGGCACCATGCCCTCGTGAAAGAGTGCCGCGCGATCGCGCGCGGCGATGACGCGCGGCTGCTGATCGACGGTTGGCACCTGGTTGGCGAAGCAGTGGCCGCGGGAATGCCGCTCGAATGGATTGCGGTGGACCGCAGCCGCTCCCCGGCCGAGCCCGGGGTTCTGGATCGAGCGCTCGCCGCCGGAATAGCGGTTGTCGACGTGACCACGTCAGTCATCGATGCGATGTCGCCGGTGCGGCAGGCCTCGGGCGTGGTCGCGGTCTCGCCGCGCCCGATCATCGATCTACGCGCGCTCATCGCTCCCGCCCCGGCGCTGGTCGTCGCGGCATTCGGCGTGCAGGATCCAGGCAATGTCGGCGCGCTCGCGCGATCGGTGGACGCCGGCGGCGGTACCGGACTGCTCCTCGACGGCGGCGCCGCCGATCCCTGGAACTGGAAGGCACTGCGCGCGGCGATGGGCAGCAGCTTCCGGCTGCCGGTGCGGCGTGAAGGGGCGGCCCTCGATCAACTTCGGGGGTGGCAGCGCGACGGTGTCCAGGTAATCGCCGCGATCCCGCATGATGGGACTGCGATGTACGATCTCGACCTCAGTCGTCCGCTGGCGTTCGTGCTGGGCGGTGAGGGTGCCGGCGTACCTGAGCTGGCGCTGGCCCTGGCCGACCATCACGTGCGGATTCCGATGCGCTCCCGGGTGGAATCGCTGAATGTCGGCGTGGCCGGTGCGTTGCTGGTGTACGAGGCGGCCCGCCAGCGAGGAAGCGTGGCGTGAACCTGTTCGACGATCCCGAACCGGCCGAGCCAGTCAATCCGCAGACGGTGCCGTTGCCGGAGCGGATGCGGCCGCGGACGCTCGACGAGCTCGTCGGCCAGGAGGAGCTCATTGGTCCCGGACGGCCTCTACGCGAAATGATCGAGCGCGACCTGCTGCAGTCGATCATCCTGTGGGGGCCGCCCGGCACCGGCAAGACCACGCTGGCTCGAGTGATCGCCGACGCAACCCGCGCCGAGTTCGTCGCCTTCAGCGCGGTGCTGTCGGGCATCAAGGAAGTGAAAGAGGTGATGGCCGCTGCCGAAGCGCGCCGCCGCCGGCAGGGCACGCGGACGATCGTGTTCGTGGACGAGATTCACCGCTTCAACAAGGCCCAGCAGGACGCTTTCCTGCCACGCGTCGAAGCTGGCGACATCATCCTCATTGGCGCCACGACCGAGAACCCGTCGTTCGAGGTCAACGCGGCGCTGCTGTCACGTTCCAAGGTGTTCGTGCTGAAGCCGCTCGACGAGGCGGCGATCCTGATCATCCTGCGTCGCGCGCTCGAGGACGAAGAGCGCGGGCTGGGCCGCCAGCGTCCGGAGGCGAGCGACGAGGTGCTCGCCCATGTTGCGCGCTTCGCCAACGGCGACGCGAGGTCCGCGCTCAACCTGATCCAGCTGCTCGTCGCTTCGGCGCCACAACCGGCGGGCAATCCGCGGATCGATGAAGCGCTGATCGAGCGCACGCTCCAGCGCAAGACGCTGCTCTACGACAAAGGCGGCGAGGAGCACTTCAACCTGATTTCCGCGCTACACAAGTCGATGCGCAACAGCGATCCCGACGCGGCGGTGTACTGGCTGGCGCGAATGGTCGAGGCTGGCGAAGACCCGATGTACATCGCCCGCCGGTTGGTCCGGTTCGCCTCCGAGGACATCGGCAACGCCGATCCGCAGGCGCTGCTGGTCGCGGTCTCGGCGCGGGACGCGGCGCACTTCCTGGGCTATCCGGAAGCCAACACGGCCCTCGCCCAGGCGGCGATTTACATGGCGACGGCACCGAAGAGCAATGCGGTTTACACCGCCTACAGCGACGCCGCCGAATCGGCGCAGCGTGATGCCGCCTCGCCAGTGCCGCTGCACTTGCGGAATGCTCCGACGAAACTGATGAAGCAGCTGGAGTACGGAAAGGGCTACCGCTATGCCCACGACGAGCCGGATGCCGTCGCGGCGATGGACTGCCTGCCGGAAAACCTGCAGGGGCGGACGTTCTACCGGCCGACGGAACGCGGATTCGAGAGGGAGATCAAGCGGCGCCTGGACGGGTGGAAGGAGCTGAAACGAAAGCGCCGAGAGCCCGATGAGACGTGAGGCGTCCGATGCCCGAACCGATCAGATCCGTTCGAAATTCTTCTCTACTTCTCGCCGTGTGATCCGCAGCATCACCGGCCGGCCGTGCGGGCAGACTGTGGAGTATTCCGTCGCCCGCAACTCTTCGAGGATGTGGGCCATCTTCTCCATCGTCAACGGATAGTTGGCCTTGACCGCGGCGTGGCACGCGGTGAGGGCGGCGATTCGTTTGAGGCCCTCGTGAATGTCGAGGCCGCGATCGAGTCCCTCGAGGTCGTTGGCGAGGGAACGAAGGGCAGCCTCGCATTCTTCACGAGGCAGGAGCGCCGGGATGGCCGAAACCCTCACGCTGTCGCCGCCGAAGTCGTCGATCTCGAAACCGAAGCGCTCGAGCGCATCCCGCCGCGAAACCAGCGCGTCCCGCTCTGCCGGCGCGAGCTCGAGCACGAGCGGCAGCAGCAGCCGCTGGCTTTCGAGCGGGCGCTCCGTCAGGCGCTCCATGATCCGTTCGAACAGGACGCGCTCGTGGGCGACGTGCTGGTCGATGATCGCAATCCCCTCGTCGTCGATTGCCACGATGAAGGTGTCGCGAAACTGCCCCAGCGGAATCAGCGGCCGCAGACCCGACACGCTTGGCACCCGTGCGCCTTGCCCCCCTTTGTCTTGAACCTCCGGGCTTCGAACCTCCGTGCTTTGAAGCCCTGCGCTTTGCACCCCTGCGCTTTGCCCCCCGGCGGTGCTGGTCCAGCGATTGGGATAAGTGCCGCCCGAGAGGACCCCAGGTATGGCTTGCGGCAACGGGCGGCCCGGCATGACGTCTGAAGGCCGCAGCGTCAACTCGGGCGCCGACCCCTGCCCCAGCGCGTCGCCCACCGCGCGTCGAACGACCTCGTGCACGAGCGACTGCTCCGTGAAGCGCACTTCCGCCTTGGTGGGATGGACGTTCACGTCCACGCGCTCCGGCGGGATCTCGAGGAACAGGTGGACTTCGGGGCTGCGCTCCTTGTTCGACGCGACACTGTAGGCGTCGAAAATTGCGTGCGCGATCGTCTTGTCCCTGACGATTCGCCGGTTGACGAACACGTGCTGCGGCCCGCGCGTCGGACCGTGCTCGGCCAGCGCGGCGATGAAACCGTGGACGCGCACACCGTGAGAGCCGCGCTCGACGGCGACGAGATCGGAGCGCTCTCCGTAGAGCTGGTACAGGCGATCCGAGATGTTCGCCACCGGCGGACACGCGACGACCTTCCGGCCGGCGTTGACCAGCGTAAAGCCGACCGCCGGATAGCACAGCGCGAGCTGAGTAACGGTCTTCGAAATCTGAGCGCTCTCGGCCGCGTCGGACTTGAGGAACTTTCGTCGTGCCGGCAGGTTGTAGAAGAGGTCCCCGACTTCGACCAGCGTGCCTTCCGGGCCACCGGCCTCGACGACCGACTCGAGGACGCCGGCGTTCACGCGGACTTCGGTTCCACTCACGTCTCCTCGGGCCCGCGTCCGCATCCGGAAGTGCGAGACCGACGCCATCGACGGCAGCGCCTCGCCCCGGAACCCGAGCGTGACGATCGCGCCGAGATCATCGGCGCGGCGGATCTTGCTGGTCGCGTGCCGATCCAGGCTCAGCCGCGCGTCACCGGGGTCCATCCCGATCCCGTCGTCCTCGACTCGAATCAGTTTCTTCCCGCCGTACTCCGTCGTGATCGTGATGCGGCGCGCCTCGGCGTCGATCGCGTTTTCGACGAGCTCCTTGATGACCGAAGCGGGCCGCTCGACCACCTCGCCGGCGGCGATTTGATTGGCCAGATCCTCGGGCAGCTTCGTGATGCGGCCCATCAGAGCCATCCCGACTTCCTGAACCACCAGTACAACAGCCCGCACGAGACTGCCATGAGAACAATCACTTCCCAGAACGGACCGGTGCCTGGAAGTCCCAGGCTGGGAAGCGGCACGTTCATGCCGAAGAGTCCGGTGATGACCGTAAGAGGACCGAACAGCGTGGCAATCACCGCGAGCAGCCGCGACACGTCGGCGAGGCGGTTCGAGACGCTGGCCAGGTGGGCATCGAGGATGCCCGTCACCCGGTCCTGGAACACGATCGCGTCTTCGGCGATGCGCGCGAACTGGTCGTAGACGTCGCGGAAGCGGTAGGCCATCTCCTGGTTGATGATGTTGAACTCGCGGCGGGCCAGGCGCCCAACCGCGTCGCGCTGCGGGACGACGATCCGGCGGAGCATCGAGATGTCGCGCTTGGCGCCGAGAATGTCGGCCATCAGGCGCTCGTTGTCGGCCTCGATGACCGCTTTCTCGATCTGGTCGAGCCGAGTCTCGATTTCGTCGGCTTCGGGTCGATAGTGATCGACCATCGTGTCCACGATTCGGTGCAAGAGCCCGACCGGACCTTCGGACAGGATGTGGCTGGTCTGCTCGCAGAGCTCGCTCACGTGCGCGATGCTCCGCCGTTTCCCGTCGTGGACGGTGACCAGGTAGTTCGAGCCGAGGAAGAAGTCGGTTTCGTGCGTCTCCAGGGTGTGGTCCTCGCCCTGGAAGTTGACACCGTGGAGCACCAGGTACAGGTAATCGCCGTACGACTCGACCTTCGGGTGCGTCTCACGCTGCAACGCGGCCTCCACGGCGAGGGCGTGGAAGTGGAACACATCGGTCAGGACGCGGCCTTCTTCCGCGCTGGGCTCGGCAAGGTCGACCCACACGGTTCGTCCGCTGTCCGCGGCCAGCCACGCCGGATCGATGCGCGCTTCCCTGCGGGTGACGCCGTTCTCGTGGACGAAGACACGAATCATCGGCCGGTCCCGAGCTTGGCCTCTGCCAGCGCGGCACGGAAGCGCGGCTCATCCCGGAGGTCCGCGAAGATTGGATCGGCCGGCAGCAACTCGGAGCCGGGGCTGTGTTCGCGCACCGCAGTCTCGACGAACGACAGCGCCTGGTCGCGATTGTCGAGAGCGGCCCACACACAAGCGAAGTCGAGCGCCGGAACGTAGGTCTTCTTCGCGACTTCGCCCATCGCGGCGAGGACCCGCTCCGCGTCGGTCCGGCGGCCAGCCCGCGCGAGTGCGTAGCCGAGCGGCCACGAAGACCGTCCGGATGCGGCGTCTGCCTTCTGCGCCGCGGCCACTGCCGCGTCCATCGCGCCGAGGGCAACCTGACTGCGTACCAGCCACGGGGTCACCGCCGCCTCGGCGACACCTTCGAGGAGCGCCTGTGCCAACCGATCGCGAGCCGCCTCGTAGTCTGCAATCAGATACTGAACCTTCGCCTCCGATAGCCGTTCAGCGGGAGTCAACCCGTCCATGACCACCGCCTTGGCTTGTACGTCTCGCGCTTCGGTGGTGCGGCCCCGGGCGGCGAGCAATTCGGCGAGGTAGTAGACCGGCGCGGGCGTTTCCGGATCAAGCGCAATGGCGCGGCGGTAGTGGGACTCGGCTCGAGACCAGTCGCGCGTCCAGAGCACCTCGGCGCGCGCGAGCGCGTACCAGCCCAGCGCGCTCGCCGGGTCCAGTTCAACGGCCAGGTCGCCATGTTCGATCGCCTTGGGCAGGACTGCGCCAGGACGCTCAGTTCCCGCGTCCGCGATTCTGACCAGCGCAAGCGTCAACCCGGCATGAGCCGGCGCGTACCGCTCGTCGAGCTTGATCGCCTGCTCGAACGCCGTTCGCGCTTCGGCGAGATCGGCCGGCGTGCCGCGTGAAACGGCGGCGTTGCCGGCGACCATTGCCTGGACAACCGCCGACGACATCGTCGCCTGCGCGCCAAGCTTCGGCTCCGGTCGTGCCGGCCCAGGCGATGGGGCTGGCGACGTCGCCTCTGGTACGGCGGTCGTCGCCGCCAATGCTGTCGGCGTGCGCGGAGTGCGGGCTACCCACCAGCCGGCAGCGACCGCGACGACCAGCGCCACGGCGGCGACAACCAGCCAGAGCGAGCGTTGCGAGGAGGTTCCAGGGGCCGGCATGTGGACGAGTTCAGGAAACCGGCAAGGTGTCTACTTCCCGGCTTCCCGCCCGCTCCTTCCGTCAGTCGCCGACTTTGACGCTCAGCGCCGCCTGCGCCGCTGCCAGGCGGGCGACCGGGACGCGATACGGCGAGGCGCTGACATAGTCCAGCCCCGCCTTGTGGAAGAAGTGGACTGAGGCCGGATCGCCACCGTGCTCGCCGCAGATGCCGATCTTCAGATCGGGCCGCGTGCTGCGCCCCTTCTCCACTCCCATCGTGACCAGCTGTCCGACACCGTCCGCATCGAACGTCGCAAACGGGTCCTTCTCGAGAATCTTCTTGTCCTGGTAGATCCGCAGGAACTTGCCGACGTCGTCACGCGAGAAGCCGAAGGCCATCTGCGTCAGGTCGTTGGTGCCGAAAGAGAAGAACTGCGCTTCGGTGGCGACCTGATCGGCGGTGAGTGCGCCGCGCGGCACCTCGATCATCGTCCCGACCAGGTATTTGATCTTGATGCCTTTCTCCTTCATCACCTCGGCAGCCACGCGATCCACGATCGCCTTCTGGTCCTTCAGCTCCTTCACGAGCCCGACCAGAGGAATCATGATCTCGGGGACGACCTTCAGCCCTTCTTTGTTGAGCTGACAGGCCGCTTCCATGATCGCGCGGGCCTGCATCTCGGTAATCTCGGGATAGGTAATGCCGAGACGCACGCCGCGGTGGCCGAGCATCGGGTTGAACTCGTGGAGCTGCTCGACGCGCGCGAGGAGCGTCTTCTTGTCGTCGAGCTCCTTGCCCTTCTTGCCTTTTGCCTCGAGCGTGGCGATCTCCACCATCAGCTCCTCCCGCTTTGGCAGGAACTCGTGCAGCGGGGGATCGATCGTCCGGATAGTGACCGGCGCGCCGTGCATTCCCTTGAACACGCCGTAGAAGTCTTCGCGCTGCATCGGCAGCAGATCGGCCAGCGCCTTGCGGCGATCGGCTTCGTTATCGGCGAGGATCATTCTCTGGACGATCGGAATGCGTCCCTCGCCGAAGAACATGTGCTCGGTGCGGCACAGGCCGATGCCGCGCGCGCCGAACTTGTAGGCGAGCTCGGCCTGATCCGGCTGGTCGGCGTTGGCCCGGACGCCCAGGCGGCGGAACTTGTCCGCCCACGTGAGCAGCTGATTGAACCGGTTGTAGATGTCGGACTCGCCGGCGTTCAGCTTGCCGCCCACAACCTGGAGAATCTCGCTCGGCTGTGACGACACCTTCGCGATCTTCACCTCGCCGGTGAGCCCGTCGAATGCGACGTAATCGCCTTCCTTCACGGTCTGGCCCTTCACCGTGAACGTCTTGCCGTGCTCGTCGATCTGCAGCTCGCCGGCGCCGACGATCGAGGGCTTCCCCATCTGTCGGCCGACGACCGCGGCGTGAGAGGTCATGCCGCCGGTCGCGGTGAGGACGCCTTGCGATACCCACATGCCGTGAATGTCGTCCGGCACCGTCTCGCGGCGCACCAGGATTACGGGTTTCCCCTGGTCGGACCATTTCACAGCGTCGTCGGCGGTGAACACCGCCTGGCCGCAGGCGGCGCCGGGCGAGGCCGGCAGCCCCTTGGTGGCGACAGGGATCCCCTTCCACTCCTTGGCGTCGAATCCAGGGGCGAGCAGCTGCGACAGCGCTTCGGGATCGACGAGAAGCAGCGCCTCTTTCGGCGTGATCAGTTTCTCCTTCACCAGGTCGGTCGCGATCAGCACCGCCGCGTAGCCAGTGCGCTTGCCGCTCCGCGTCTGGAGCATGTAAAGCTTCTCGTCCTGGATCGTGAACTCGAAGTCCTGGACGTCCTTGTAGTGCCGCTCGAGCCGCGTTGTGATCTGGCGAAGCTGCTGGTAGGCCTTCGGCATCACCTTCGCCAGCTCGCTGATCGGCTGCGGCGTGCGAATGCCGGCGACGACGTCCTCGCCCTGGGCGTTGATGAGGAACTCGCCGAAGAACTCCTTCGAGCCGGTCGCCGGGTTACGCGTGAAGCCGACGCCGGTGCCAGAGCGATCGCCGGTGTTGCCGAACACCATCATCTGGACGTTCACGGCGGTGCCGATCGAGTCCGGGATGTCGTAGATCCGGCGGTACTCCTTCGCGCGCGGGTTATTCCACGATCGGAACACGGCGTTGCGCGCCATCTTGAGCTGCTCGTGGGGATCCAGCGGAAAGGCCTTGCCGGTCTGCTTCTGCACGACCTGCTTGTAGGCGGCGACCACCTCGCGAAGCGCGCCTTCGTCGAGATCGGTGTCGAGCGTTGCCCCCCTGGCCTTCTTCACGGCTTCGAACTCGTGCTCGAACGCGGCCTTCGGGATCTCGAGGACGACCGAGCCGAACATCTGAATGAATCGGCGATAGCTGTCGAATGCGAACCGCCCGTTCGCGGTGCGGCGCTTCAGCCCCTCGACCGCGGCGTCGTTGAGCCCGAGGTTGAGAATCGTATCCATCATGCCGGGCATCGAGAACTTCGCGCCCGATCGCACCGACACGAGAAGCGGATTCTCGGTCGATCCCAGGGCCGCGCCGGCAGCCTTCTCGAGACGCTTGAGATGCGCGGCAATCTCGCTGTCGATGGCCGGCGGCACTTTCCCGCCCAGCTCGTAATAGAGGTTGCAGGCGGCCGTGGAAATGGTGAACCCGGGCGGCACCGGGAGGCCGGCGTTGGTCATCTCGGCCAGTCCCGAGCCCTTGCCGCCAAGCACGTCCTTCATGTGCCGATTGCCTTCAGCCTTGCCGCTGCCGAAGAAGTACACGTACTTCCTCGCGGCCCGCGCCTTACCCTGTGCCTTCGCGGCAGACTTCCTCGCCGCGACCTTCTTCACGATTTTCTTCGCTGTCTTGGCCATGCGTGTTTTACGACTCCTGCGGAACAATTTCAGAGACGTCGGCGAGCCGCAGGATCTGGCGCTCCAACGCCTTCATCAAGAAGAGGCGGGCCTGGCGGACAGCCGGATCGTCGGCCATCACCAGCACATCGTCGAAGAACGTGGCGACGCTCGGACCGTATTTTGCGGCCTCGGCGAGCGCGTCGCGGTATCCGGTGCCGGAATCGGCGGCGAAGGTGATCGTGCCGCGGCGGGCAACGATCTCCTGCGCCAGTGCCTTCTCGGCGGGCTCGGTCAGCCGTGCGGTCATCGCGCCGACTTCGCCGACCAGCCGATCGAACTCCTCGTCGCTCATCTGGCGCGCGATGTTGCGCACACGCTTGAAGACCATTGCGAGGGTCCGGAAGTCCTCGGTTTCCGAGAACTCCGGCAGCACTGCGAGGAGCCGGCGGGCGAAGAGCGGCGACAGGTTCGCGATCGATCCGTGCGTCACGGCGCGCACGTTACGGACATCGGAGCCGCGCTGCTCGAGCACGTAGCGAACCCGATCCAGCAGGAACGCATCGAGCACCGCCCGCCACTCGGAGGCATCCCCGTCGAAGGCTTCGGCGGCGCGATCGATGAGCGTGCCGAGCCGCGGCCCGCGGTCGATGCCGGTCAGCTCTGGCAGGTCGAGAAGGACGCGTACCAGCCCCTGGGCTGCGCGGCGCAGCCCGTATGGATCGCGGGAGCCGGTCGGCCGCTCCCCCGCAGAGAACATGCCGACGAGCGTGTCGAGCTTGTCGGCGATCGACACGGCCGCCCAGCTTGGCGCCGCTGCCGCGAGCTGCGTCCTGGTCGGCGGCGCGTCGGCTTCAACTGCCTGAGGCAGGTAGTGATAGTAGATGGCCTTCCAGACCTCTTCGGGCCGGCCGTCCTCGCGCGCGTAGATTCCGCCGATGGTGCCCTGCAGCTCCGTCAGCTCGCGCACCATGTCGGTGGCAAGGTCGGCCTTGCACGACATGCCAGCATCAGCGGCCGCACCTGCAAGCTCGGGCCGGCCGAGCACGTGCTCGCAAACCCACCCCGACAGCTGGCTGACCCGCTCGGCCTTCGCGCGGTAGCTTCCCAGCTTCTTGTGGAACAGCACCGTGTCGAGCCGATCGATGAACGCGGACAGCGGCTGCTTCCGGTCGGCGTCCCAGAAGAACCGGGCGTCGCGGAGACGAGCCGTGAGCACGCGTTCGAGATTGCGCGAGACGACCTCCGGCTTCTCCGGTTCGGTGTTCAGCACCGCGAGGAACACCGGCAACAGCTTCCCGTGGTCGTGCAGCACGGGAAAGAAATGCTGGTGGTGAATCATCGTCGTGGTGAGCACTTCTTCGGGCAGCGACAGGAACTCCTCCGCGAAGTGTCCGGCGACGACGAAGGGGTACTCGACCAGGTCGGGCACCTCCTGGAGGAGCGATTGGCCGACCAGCGCGGTGGCGACCCTGCCGCCGCGACGCCGCGCTTCGACGTCCAGCTCGCGCGCGATTCGGCTGTGACGCTCGCTGCGCTCGAGGACGACGAAGTGTTCGGCGAGGCGCTTCTTGTAGTCGTCGAAGGCCTTGACCTTGACGGCCCGGCCTGCCCGGCCGCTCGTGGCCAGGAAGCGGTGGCCGTAGGTGACCGCGCCGGAGCGGATGTCCTGGACGAGGCCACCCTGCGCGTTAGCTGCCCGGATGATCGTGAACGGCACGACCCGGCCGCCGTACAGGAAAACGATCCAGCGGATCGGGCGCCCGAACGGCAGGTCGCCCTTGCCGTCTTCGAGCATTGCGTCCCAGCGCATCGTCTTCGGGAACTGCAATGCTCGTAATGTCGTCGTGAGGACCTCCGGCAGGACATCCACTGCGGCCTTGCCGCGCTGCTGCCGCCGAACGGCGATGTAGGTGCCCTTCTTCTCCGCCACCTCGATCCGTTCGAGCGTGGACACCTCCACACCCTGTTTGCGCGCGAAACCCTCGGCAGCTGGCGTGGGATTCCCGGCCGCATCGAAGGCGGCACTGACCGGCGGTCCGGTGATGACTTCCTCACGGTCGGCCTGCCGCTCTGACACGCGGGCGAACCGCGCCGTGAGGCGTCGCGGGGTGGAGAACGTCTCGACAGGAGCGTCAGCGGTCAAGCGCGCCGCTTTCAGGCTCGCCTCGAGCGTCGTGCCAAAGTCCGTTGTCAGCGTCGGCAGCCAACTCGCCGGAATTTCCTCGGTTCCAATCTCGATCAGCAGCTCGCGGTCCACGGTGTCCTCGTTACAGTTCCGCCGCGGCGGCTTCGGCCGTCGCGCACTCCTCGGCGTAACGCTTGCAGATCGCGACCGCCAGTTGCCGGACCCGGAGAATGTAGGCCGTGCGCTCGGTCACGCCGACGCTGCCGCTCGAGTCCAGCAGGTTGAACAGGTGCGAGCACTTCAGCGCGTGCTCGAGCGCCGGCAGCAGCAGGCCTGCCGCCAGGAGCTTTTCGGCGAACCCGTACAGCTCGTCGAACAGCCGGCGGTGGAACGCCGAGTAAGCCGCGTGATCGATGCCGGTGTCCTGGTTGAAGGCGTACTTCGACTGCTCGACCTCTTCCCGCAGCCGCACCTCGCGGTACTTCACGCCGCCTGCCCACTCGATGTCGAACACGTTGTCGACCTTCTGGAGGAATCGAGCGATGCGTTCGAGCCCGTAGGTGATCTCGCACGAGATCGGCGACAGATCGACGCCGCCAACCTGCTGGAAGTAGGTGAACTGCGTGATCTCCTCGCCGTCGAGCAGCACCTGCCAGCCGATGCCCCACGCGCCGAGCGTTGGCGATTCCCAGTTGTCCTCCTCGAAGCGAATGTCGTGAAGCCTCGGATTGATGCCGACGGCCTCCAGGCTTTCCAGGTAGGTCTGCTGCACATCGTCGGGCGACGGCTTGAGAATCACCTGCAGCTGGTGGTGCTTGAAGAGGCGATTCGGGTTCTGGCCGAAGCGGCCGTCGTCAGGGCGGCGCGAGGGCTGGACGTAGGCCACGCTCCACGGCGTCGAGCCGAGGACACGCAACAGGGTTTCAGGGTGCGACGTGCCGGCGCCCACTTCGAGGTCGAGGCCCTGCTGGATCAGGCACCCCTTCGAGGCCCAATAGGACGACAGCTTGAGGATGAGGTCTTGGAAGGTCACACTCGGCGTTCCGGTCTCAATGCGCCAGGTGGCGGCGCAGTTCGTGAATCACTCGAATCGAACGCGGCTCGCGATCGAGATGCGAGCGAATCAGCGTGCGGTGCGCCTGCTCCAGCTCCCGCAGCACCTTTGGCTCCGCCTCCAGCGAAGCCACCGCTGCCGGCGCCACCCGCCGCACCGCGTCCACGAACCGGGCCGCGTCGGCGGACAGCGGCAGGTCCGCGGGATACACCCCCTGCAGCTTCAGCAGCCAGCACTCGAAGTACCTCGCCAGCGGCTCCACTGGCACACCGTGCACCAGCGCCTCGAGCGTTGCCGTACCCAGCCGGAACAGTCGCTCGTCAGGGTCCGCTTCAGCCGCCCATTCGTCGATCAGTTCGGCGAAATAATGGCTGTAGCCGAGCGCCTCCGGGCTGGCGGCCACCAGCGGCGAGGTGATCGGCTCGGCGTAATTGACGCCTACCAGGTCGCGCCGCTCCCTCTCGAAATACGCGACGCGCACGTGCGTCAGCGGCTCGAGCGCGCCCCGGAAGCGCGAACGCGGCCGCCGCGCGTGCTCGGCCACCCCGCGCTTCTTGCCTCGGTCGGCGGTCAGAAACACGACAATCCGGTCCGCCTCGCCCAGCTTGTAGGTTCTGAGGACCAGGGCGTCGGCGGTGTGCAGCGGCATGCCGTGCCCAACATTCTATCTCGCCAGGTACTTGAGGAATACCGTCGCCAGCCCGAGGAACGAGGCAAACCCCACGACGTCGGTAAAAGTGGTGATGAAGACCGACGATGCCAGGGCCGGGTCCACCTTCATCGCCTTGAGTCCCAGCGGCACCAGGGTGCCGGCGGTGGCGGCCACGAACATGTTGCACACCATCGCCATGCCGAGCAGCAGCCCGAGCATCGGATCGTGCTTGGTGACCCACGCCACGCCGGCGGCGACCACACCGAGCGCGAGGCCGTTTCCGAGTCCGATCGCCGATTCTTTCGCGAGCGCCTTTCGCGCGTTCACCCACGACAACTCGCCGAGCGCCAGGCCGCGAACGATGACGGTGAGCGTTTGCGTCGCGGCGTTGCCGCCCATTCCGGCGACGATCGGCATGAAGACGGCAAGCGCCGTCACTTTCTCGATCGTCCCTTCGAACAGGGCCACGACCGAGGCGGCAACAAAGGCCGTGACGAGGTTGACCCCCAGCCACGGCAGCCGCTTGCGGATGGCTTCCGCCGCCGGCGTCGAAATCCGCTCGTCGCCCGACACGCCGGCCAGGCGCAGCAGGTCCTCCGTGGCTTCATCCTTGATGACGTCGATGACGTCGTCGACGGTGACGACGCCGGCCAGCTTGTTCTCTTCGTCGACGACCGGAACAGCGAGCAGGTTGTAGGAGGCAACCTGGCGAGCAACCTCTTCCTGGTCGGTGTCCACCCGGACGCTGATGACGTCGGGGGTCATGATCCGCTTGAGCGGCGTTTCCGGGGAGACGAGCAGCAGCCGTCGCAGCGAGGTGACGCCGACGAGGTGGCGCCGGACGTCGACGACATAGAGGTAGAAGACCATCTCCACGTCGCGGGACCCCTGCAAGGCCGTGATCGCCTCGCCGACCGTCAGGTCCTCGTTCAGCGCGAAGACGGCCGGGTTCATGATGCGGCCGGCGGTCTGCTCGCCGTACTCGAGCAGGCTCTCGACCTGGCCCGATTCCTTCCGGCGCATCAGCTCGAGGACTTCGCGCGAGAGCTCCTCGGGCAGGTAATCGATCAACGCCGCGGCGTCGTCCGACGGCAGCTCGTGCAGCAGCTTGGCGATGTCCTCGGCCGAGCGGCCGGTGAGCAGCAGCGCTCCCGGTTCGGGGCCCATCTCGCTGATGGTTTCCATCGCGAGTTTCGGCTGGCGTTCGACCAGCAGCGCGAACACCGCGGAGCGCTCGGTGTCGAGGAGCGCGCCGAAGATCTGGGCGAGATCCGCGGGATGCTGCTTCTGCAGCAGGTTCAGGAGGTTGGCCGTCGCGCCGATGCGGAGCAGGCGCTTGACCGAGTCGAGCACGACATCACTGCGGCGCGGCGCAACCATGACAATCCGAGCAAATGTAGCACGAAGAAATCAGGTGCGCCGCCGCTTTCTCCGTCCTTCCACCCCCAGTTCATCCAGCGTGCGCTCGTCCTCGCGCCACCGCGCGCGGACCTTCACGTGCAGGTCGAGGAACACTTTCGTCTGAAAGAAGCGTTCGAGTTCTTCCCGCGCCGCTGTCCCAATCGCCTTGATCGCGGCGCCGCCCTTGCCGATGAGGATCGGCTTCTGCGAATCGCGTTCGACGAGGATCGTGCAGTACAGCCGCAGGAGCGGGCCCTCCTCGAACTTGTCCACGACCACGGCGGTCGAGAAGGGCAGCTCGTCGTGCGTCTGGCGCAGGACCTGCTCGCGCACCAGTTCGGCGACGAAGAAGCGCTCCGGCTGGTCCGTGAGGTAGTCCTCGGGGTAGACCGGCGTCCCCTCGGGCAGGTGCGACAACAGGACCTGAATCAGGCGATCGACGTTTTCGCCGCGGAGCGCCGAGAGCGGGACGATATCGGCGAAGCCGGGCGACTCGTGATACGCCGCCATGCGCGGCAGCAGCGCCTCCTTCTCGACGCGGTCTACCTTGTTCAGGGCCAGGACCCTGGGCACCTTCACGTTCTTGACGATGTCCATCAGGAAGCGATCGCCGGCGCCGGACGGCTCGCTCGCGTCGACGACCGCGACGACGACATCGGCGTCGCGGAGCGTTTCCAGTGCCGCATCGACCATGCGGACGTTGAGACGGTGCAGCGGACGGTGTATTCCGGGCGTGTCGATGAAGACGACTTCGCCTTCGGGGAAGTGTCGGACGCCGGCGATCCGGTTGCGCGTGGTCTGTGGCTTGTCCGAGACGATCGCGAGCTTCTCCCCGACCAGCCCATTGAGGAGCGTGGACTTGCCTGCGTTGGGGCGCCCGACGAGCGCGACGAAGCCGCGCTTCATCAGCCCGGTCCGGGCGCTGCCGGCGCCTCCTGCGGCGTCGCGGGAGAGATGCGGACGCGCGTGATGCGTCGGCGTTCGGCTTCGAGAACCTCGACGTGCAGCCCGTCGATCTCGAGGTGCTCGCCGGCCATCGGGACGCGCCCGAGGCGGGACAGCAGAAAGCCCCCGACCGTCTCGAAGCCTTCCCCATCCGGCTCGACGTGCATCCGGTCGGTCAGCTCCTGGACGTGCGCCTTGCCGCTGAAGACGAACTGCCCGTTGCCCTCGTCGACAACCGGTTCGACCTCGGTGTCGTACTCGTCTCGAATCTCCCCGACGATCTCCTCGATCAGGTCCTCGAGCGTGACCAGCCCTGAGGTCCCGCCGTACTCGTCCACGACGATTGCGACCTGAAGCCGGTGGCGCTGGAGCTCGCGCAGGAGCTCGACCACCCGCTTCGTTTCGGGGACGAACATCGCCGGCCGAATCAGCGGAGTAATCGGCGCGTGCAGGTCCGAGGCGGCGGCCTGCTGAATCAAGTCCTTTACGAACACGAAGCCGAGGACGTTGTCGAGCGACTCCTGATACACCGGCACGCGCGAGTACTGCTGTTCGCGAAACAGCGTCCGCAACTCTTCGACGTTTGCCTCCGCCGGCACGGCCACGATATCGGGCCGCGGCGTCATGACTTCGCGCACCATCGTCTCGCGGAAGTCCACCAGCGTGCGGAGCATGGCGCGGGCCTGGCCCTCCTGGAGCGTCTCGGACTCCCCGGGCGGCGGTGCGTTCGGCGCGGCGGCTTCCCCGCTGCTTTCCGCCGGCTCGCCGTTCGCTGTAGTGCGCTCGCGACGCCGGCTGGTCCCGACTCGAAGCAAGGCGGCGGTCACCGGGAACAGCACGCTGACGATCGCATCGAAAGATGGAAGCAGCAGCTCGAGCACACGCTCGGGATCGCGCCGGACGATGATCAGCGGGATGACGTGCTCGCACAGCACGAGGAAGCCGAGCATCGAGAGGATCAGGACCGGGAACCCCTTTTGCTCAACGCCGGTGACGCGCGCGAGGAGCGCAGCCGCCAGCACGACGACAATCCCCAGCAGCAGGCGCGCCGGAATGAAGAGGCGGCCAGGATCGTCCAGATAGGCCTGAAGCCGTTCCCCTCGGCCGCTGCCTTCTGCCTGGATGCGCAGCGACAGCCGCATCAGGCTGCTGAACGCGGCAGTGACGATGCCCAGGTAGGTGGCGACGCACCCGAGAAGGAACAGGAGGAGCGGGGTCATGCTCGGGCCCGGGAGCGCTGATTCGCTCGTGCGATTACCCCGACCGGGAGTCCCGCTCTCGCGCGAAGGCGCGCTTCGGCGCGGGCCATCCGCCCGTTGTCGTGCGGCGATTCGTGATCGTACCCAATCAAGTGGAGCAGCCCGTGCAGGGCCAGGACCTTCAACTCGGTGCCGGTTGGGTGCCCGTGCTCTTTGGCCTGGCGGCCGGCGACTCCCGTCGCGATCACGATGTCCCCGAGCTGGGCGAGGCTGGTCCGACTCCCGCCTCCCGACTCCCGACTCCCGACCGCGAAGGAGAGCACGTCGGTGGCGTAGTCCTTCCCGCGGAACGCCCGGTTCAATACCCGCATCCGGCGATCGCTCACCAGGGCAACCGTCACTTCTCCCCGAGCCCCGGCCGGGGCAATGTCCTCCAGCCAGGCTGCCAGCCCGCGCCCGGCGGGGACGCGGCCGTCGGGTGTCGAGATGTTAACGCGAAGCCGAGTTCGTCTGCCCATGGGCCTCGTAGGCCTTGACGATCGCCTGTACCAGCTTGTGGCGGACGACGTCCCGTTCGTCGAAATGGACGAACGCGATGCCCTCCACTTCGCCGACGACGTTGAGGGCGTCTACGAGCCCCGAGAGCCGTCCGGCCGGCAGGTCGATCTGCGTGATGTCCCCGGTGATCACCGCCTTCGAGCCGAATCCGAGGCGGGTCAGGAACATCTTCATCTGCTCGGTGGTCGTGTTCTGTGCCTCGTCGAGGATCACGAACGCGTCGTTCAACGTACGGCCGCGCATGAAGGCAATCGGCGCGACCTCGATGATTCCGCGCTCCAGCATCCGCTCGGCTTTCTCCACTTCCAGCATGTCGTAGAGCGCGTCGTAGAGCGGCCGGAGGTAGGGATTCACTTTCTCCTGCAGATCACCCGGCAGGAACCCCAGCTTCTCGCCCGCTTCCACGGCCGGCCGGGCCAGAATGATGCGGCTCACCTTCTTGGCGAGGAGGTAGTTCACGGCCTGGGCCATCGCCAGATAGGTCTTGCCCGTGCCGGCCGGACCGACACCAAAGACGATGTCGTGCTGTTCGATGGCGTCGAGATAGCGGCGCTGATTGGCCGACTTGGCCATGATTCGCCGCCGCCCGGCCTGCCGCAACTGCCCGCCTTTGAGGAAGTGCTCGCGGAGATCGACGGTTGCATCGGCCGCGACCAACTGCGCCGCGTCCTTCACGTCCCGCTCCGAGAGCGCATGACCGTCGGCGATGAGCCCGCCGATCTGCTCCACGAAACGCGCGACGGTATTGGTGGCTTCGGGATCGCCCTCGACGAATAGATCGTGTCCCTGAGTCCGGATCCGGACGTTCAGCAGCCCCTCGAGGTGTCGCAGGTTGTCGTCGTAGGCCCCGAAGAGCGTGGAGAGACCGTCCTCGCGGACGGCAATGCGGCGTGTGGCAGCGGTTCCGATCGCGATATCTCCCTATGTTACAAAGAGTTAACGACCGCTTGAGCGTACCACCGCCCCCGCCGCAGGGTCAAGGCGCGGTGCCGCGCAGGCTCCAGGCTTCTAGCCAGTGACTTTTATGCTCAGCTCGCGCAACTGGCGGGGGTCCACCGTCGACGGCGCGTCGCACATCAGGTCCACGGCCTGCGTCGTTTTCGGGAACGGGATGACTTCACGAATCGACGATTCCCCGGCCAGGAGCGCGCAGATGCGATCCAGCCCGAGCGCAAGGCCTCCGTGGGGCGGAGTGCCGTACTCCAGCGATTCGAGAAAGAAGCCGAAGCGGTGTTTCGCGTCCTCGTCGCTCAATCCAAGGAGACGGAACACCGTGGCTTGCGTTTCGCGGTCGTGGATACGGATGCTGCCGCCGCCCAGCTCCCAGCCGTTCAGGATGACGTCGTAGGCCTTCGCCAGCACCCTCCCGGGATCGGATTCCAGCAGGTGCAGATCCTCTTCGCGCGGCGCAGTGAACGGGTGATTCACCGAATCCCATCGCTTCTCGTCCGCGTTCCAGTCGAACAGCGGGAAATCAGTAACCCAGGTCAGCTCCCAGGCCCCGTCGGGAATCAGATTGGCCTGCTTCGCCACCTGCAGGCGCAGCTGGCCGAGCACCTTTGAGACCGCGTCGGGAGCGCCTGAGGCGAGCACGAGGAGGTCGCTGACGCCGGCGCCGGCCTGCGCCAACAACTGCCGCGTCGTCTCCTCTCCCACATCCTTCGCCGAGACCTGGACGCCATCGCCGCGGACGCGCGCGTAGACGAGGCCGCCGGCGCCGAGCTGCTTCGCCTGATCGACCAGGTTATCCAACTCGCGCCGCGAGTAGCCGCCGGCGCCGGGGATGACGAAACCGCGGACCGTGCCGCCGTGCTCGACCGCCTCGCGAAAGATGCCGAACGGCGACTGTGCGAACGCCGCGCCGAAGTCCTGGATCTCCAACCCAAAGCGCAGGTCCGGCTTGTCCGACCCGTACTTCGCAATCGCCTCGGCGTACGGCATGCGGCGGAACGGCCTCTTGATCTCGACGCCGATCTCGCGGAAACAGGCGGCGAGCGCGCCTTCGACGATCTCGAACACAAGCGGCGGCGTCGCGAACGAGATCTCGAGGTCCACCTGCGTGAACTCGAGCTGCCGATCGGCCCGCAGCGCCTCGTCGCGGAAGCAGCGAGCAATCTGCACGTAGCGATCGAAGCCGGCGATCATCAGGATCTGCTTGAAGATCTGAGGCGACTGCGGCAGCGCGTAGAACTCGCCCGGGTGGACGCGGCTCGGCACCAGGAAGTCGCGGGCTCCCTCGGGAGTGGACTTCGTGAGAATCGGCGTTTCGATTTCGTAAAAGCCCTGCTCGTCGAAGTACTTCCGGATTGCCATCGTGATCCGGTGACGGAGACCGATATTGCGCTGCAGTTGTGGACGGCGCAGGTCGAGGTAGCGATAGCGCAGCCGTGTCTCTTCCGAGACGTTCATGTCTTCAGCGATCGAGAAGGGCGGGGTCTTCGCCTCGTTCAGGACGCGGATCTCAGCGGCGCGGACCTCGACCTCGCCGGTCGGGACGTTCAGATTGACCGTGTCGGGCGAGCGCCGCTCGACCTTGCCGAGCACGCCGACCACGTACTCGGAGCGCAGCCGCTTGGACCGCTCGAGCAGCGCCTCGTGGCCCTCGATGATGACCTGGGTGATGCCATGGCGGTCGCGCACGTCGATGAAGACGAGCGAGCCGAGGTCGCGGACGCGGTGGACCCAGCCGAGAAGGACGACATCGCGGTCGACGTCGGCGGAACGGAGCGCGCCACACGTGTGGGTGCGGGCCAGACTACCTAGTTGCTCGGCCATAAGAACAGGAGGCAGGAGAGAGGAGACAGGAGATAGAAACCAGGAATCAGGAAACAGGATTACCGTCGAGCCCGTCGCGAATCGTCGCCGCGACGTCGGCGCGCGGTATCCGCTGCTGTTCGCCGCTGGCGAGGTTCTTCACGGTCACCAGGCCCTGCGCGGCTTCGTCGTCGCCGACCACTGTCACAAACGGCACCGCGCGGCTTGACGCGTACTTGAACTGCTTGCCGATCTTGTCCGGCTCCGGGTACACCTCGACGCGCAAACCGTTCGATCGTAACTCGGCGGCGAGCCGAAGTGTGTCCGGAACCGTATCGAGATTCCAGATGGTCACCATGACGTCGGCGGCGCGCGAATCGAGACCGGCGGGGAACATCCCGCGCTCCCCCATCACCACCAGAATCCGCTCCAGACCCAGCGAGATGCCGCAGGCCGGCACCTGGTCCTTGAGGAACATGCCGATCAGATTGTCGTAGCGGCCACCGCCACCGAGGCTGCCGGCGAGGTCCGGGACCGCAATCTCGAAGATCGCGCCGGTGTAATACGAAAGGCCGCGGGCGAGCGAGGGATCGATGCGCAGGTGCGCGCCGGTTGGCGTCGCGCCGACCAGCGCCACGATTTCGCGCAGCTCCCTGAGCGAGTCGGCGGTCCCGGCGGGCAGCAAGCCCTCGAGCCTGCGGAGCACGTCCTGGTTGAACGCTGCGGCATCCGCTGCTGCCTGCGCCGCTCCAGCCGCGACTGCGGCGAAGAACTCGAGAAGCCGCCCGGCGCCGCCGCTCGGTACTCCACGCGTGTTGAGCTCGGCCGCGACGCCCTCTGCGCCAATCTTGTCCAGTTTGTCGAGTGCGACGAGCGCATCGTCGTGCAGCTCCGCCGGCACGCCGCCAGCCTCGAGCAGACCTGCCAGCACCCCCCGGTGATTCAGGCGCAGCGTATAGGACGTGAAGCCAAGACGCGCGAGCACGTCGCCGGCCGCCTGCAGCAGCTCCGCCTCGACGACCATCGACCGCGATCCAATCGCGTCCACGTCGCATTGGTAGAACTCGCGGAAGCGCCCTTTCTGAGGCCGATCGGCGCGCCATACCGGTTGCACCTGATAGCGCTTGAAGAACTTCGGGAGCTTGGCGCGGTACTCCGCAACCACGCGCGCCAGCGGCACCGTCAGGTCGTAGCGGAGCGCGAGATCGGCCTGCCCCGTCTCGGCGCCTTCGCCGCGCTTGAGAATCTTGAAGATGAGCCGGTCGCCCTCTTCGCCGTACTTCCCGAGCAGGGTCTCGATGTTCTCGACCGCGGGGGTCTCGAGCGGCTCGAAGCCGTATTGCTCGTAGATCCCGGCGATCACCCCGATGACGTACTCGCGGCGGCGGACGTCTTCGGGCAGGAAGTCGCGCATCCCGCGCGCGGGGCCGGTGTTCATGACTGGTAATCGAGCCGGTAGCGCACGTAGTTGTCGGCGTAGCCGCGAATCTCCGCGACCTCGGCGTCGGTCAGCTCGCGCCGGACCTTGGCGGGCCTTCCCATGACCAGCGACCGGGGCGGGATCCGCGTGCCCTCGGCGACGAGCGTCCCCGCCGCGACAATCGAGTCATGACCGACGTGGACGCCGTTCAGCAGGACGGCGGCCATGCCGATGAGCACGCGATCCTCAATCGTCGCCCCGTGGACGACGGCTGAGTGCCCGATCGTCACCTCGTCGCCGATGAGCGTCGGATGCGCCTCCCGCATCACGTGGACCATCGTCAGATCCTGGATGTTGGTGCGGCGCCCGATCCGGATCCGGTTGACGTCGCCGCGAATCACGACGTTCATCCACACCGAAGACTCTGGCCCGATGACGACGTCCCCGATGACCTGGGCGCTATCGTCGATGTACACGGTGGCATCGACCGAGGGCGTGACGTCCTTGAATCGCCGAATCACGCCATCACCTCGGTCAGATCTTCGGGAGCGTGACGCCGCGCTGAGCCTGGTACTTGCCCTGCTTGTCCCGGTAGGACACCTCGCACACCTCGTCGCTCTGGAAGAACAACACCTGGGCGATGCCTTCGTTGGCGTAGATCTTGGCCGGGAGCGGCGTCGTGTTGGAGATCTCGATCGTGACGTGCCCTTCCCACTCGGGCTCGAACGGCGTCACGTTGACGATGATGCCGCAACGGGCGTAAGTGGACTTGCCGAGGCAGACCGTCAGCACGTCGCGGGGGATCCGGAAGTATTCGATCGTCCGGGCCAGCGCGAACGAGTTGGGCGGGACGATGCAGTCACCCCGCATGTCCACGAACGACTTCGGGTCGAACTGCTTGGGGTCGACGACCGTGTTGAACAGGTTCGTGAACACCTTGAACTCGTCGGCGACACGAATGTCGTATCCGTACGAGGACAGGCCGTACGACACCACCCCGTGCCGCACCTGGCGGTCTTCGAACGGCTCGATCATGCCGTGCTCGAGCGCCATCCGCCGGATCCAGCGATCGGCCTTGATTGCCACTAGCGCAGTTCCATGCCGCGGAAGAAGTAGCCGAGCTCGAACGCGGCCGTGTCCTCGGCGTCGGAGCCGTGAGTGGCGTTGTTGTCGATCGAGGCGCCGAAGTCCTTGCGCAGCGTCCCCTCCGCCGCGTTGGCCGGATTGGTCGCGCCCATCAGGTCGCGCCACTTCTTGATGGCGTCCGGGGCCTCGAGGCACATCACCACGCACGGCCCGGACGACATGAAGTCGGTCAGCCCGCCGAAGAACGGCTTGGCGCGATGCACGTGGTAGAAGCCTTCCGCCTCGGACTTCGACATGTGGATCATCCGCATGGCGCGGATGGTGAAGCCGGCGGCTTCGATTCGGGCCGCGATTTGGCCAGTGACCTGATTGCGGACGGCGTCGGGCTTGATGATGGCAAATGTGCGCTGCATAAACGCCTGATTATAGCGGAGGTCGCCACGGGCACACGGGATAGCAGCCCAGGACGCGCACGAACTGCGTGGCGACGGTCAGTCCGGCTAACGCGGATTGCATCCGCGGCTCCGCGAGGTGGGCCTCGACGTCCACGTAGAAGTGGTATTCCCAGGCCACCCCGGGCCGGGGCCGCGACTCCAGCTTCGAGAGGTTGATTCCCTCCTCGGCCAGGACGTTGAGGCAGCGGACCAGGGCGCCGCGCTCGTGGGTGGTGCCGAACACGAGCGAGACCTTCGCCTGGACCAGCGGATCGCACTCGGCCGGCGTGGCGCTGACCACCACGAAGCGCGTGAGGTTGACGGCCTGGTTGGCGATATTGCGCTTGAGCACGACCAGCCCGAAACGCGTCCCCGCCTCCTCGCTGGCAATCGCCGCCTGCGTCGGATCGGCCAGCTGCGCGACGCGTTCGGCGGCCAGCGCGGTGTTGGGCGCTGCCTCGCTCTCGGCCTGCGGCAATTCCGCCAGGTATTCGCTGCACTGCGACAGCGCCTGCGGGTGGGAGTGCACCCGCGTGATGCCCTCGACGGTCGCACCGGGCACCCCGAGCAGGCAGTGATCGACGACGACGATTTCTTCGCCGGCGATCCAGAGGTTCATGTGGAACAGCAGGTCGTAGACCTCGTGGACCGATCCGGCGGTGCTGTTCTCGATCGGCACGACGCCGCGCTCGACGCTCCCCTGCTGCACCGCCTCGAGCGTCTCGCGGAACGATCGGTAGGCCTTCAGGTTCACGGCCCGCCGCGACACCCCGAAGTGCTGGCGCGCCGCCTGATGGCCGTAGGCGCCGTCGGTGCCCTGGAACCCGACCACCAGCGGGCGCACGTCGGGCTCGGGGGTGTGAAGCCAGTCCTGCTGGCGCCGCACCGAGTCGTCGAGGATCTCGCGATAGATCCGTCGGACGAATCCCGGATCCAGCCCCAGCTGCTCGCCATAGGCGGCGCGATGCTGCAGCAGCGACGCCTCGCGGCTCTCGTCGCGAATCGGCCCGGTGTTCTCTATCTTGGCGGCCACGATCTCGCGCGCCAGCCGGGCGCGCTCACCGAGCGCGTTGAGGATCACCTTGTCCATGTCGTCCACTGCCCGCCGCAGATCGGCCACGCTTCGGGTCGTCATGCTGGTTTGCCTCCAAAAACAAAACCGCCGCCCCAGCGTTCGTGCTGGGGCGGCGGTGAAGTCCGTGTCGGTTCGTGGTCGACCGGGCTACACCGTCACCCTGCGGGTAAAGAAAAAACCGCCACAGTGCCCGGTGCGCCGCGGATTGATCGTCACGATTTGAGTGCCTCGACGAGGGATTCTCCCATATCCGCAGGGCTCTTGACCACCCGGACGCCCGCCGCGGTGAGCGCGGCCATCTTCTCGGCCGCGGTGCCCTTGCCGCCCGCGATGATCGCGCCGGCATGCCCCATCCGGCGTCCTGGCGGCGCGGTCTGGCCGGCGATGAAGGCGACGATCGGCTTGGTGAAGTGCTCCTTGATCCAGGCCGCGGCCTCTTCCTCCGCCGACCCGCCAATCTCGCCGATCATGATGACGGCATCGGTATCGGGGTCGTTCTGGAAGAGGGAAAGCGCGTCGATGTGCGTGGTGCCGATCAGCGGATCCCCGCCGATGCCAATGCACGTGGACTGGCCGAGCCCGCGCCGCGTCAACTGGTCGATCGCTTCGTAGGTCAGCGTGCCGCTCTTCGACACGATGCCGATTCGCCCTTCCTTGCAGATGTTCGCGGGGATGATGCCGGCCTTGCCCTTCCCGGGCGAGATGATTCCCGGGCAGTTCGGGCCGATCAGCCGCGTTCCCGGCTTCGACTTCAGAAACGTCATCGCCTTGAGCATGTCCACGACCGGAATGCCCTCGGTGATGCAGACCACGAGCGCGATGCCGGCGTCGGCGGCCTCCATGATGGCGTCCGCCGCAAACGGCGGCGGCACGAAGATCACCGAGGCGTTGGCTTCGGTCTGGCGCACGGCATCGGCGACCGTGTTGAACACGGGCCACCCTTCGTGAGTGGTTCCACCCTTGCCTGGCGTTACGCCGCCGACGACCTTGGTGTGGTACGCCGCCGCCGCCTTGGCGTGGAACGTCCCTTCGCGGCCGGTGAGCCCTTGGACGATGAGGCGGGTGTTGGAGTCGAGAAGGACCGCCATCAGCGTGCTCCTCCCGCCAGCGCCACGACCTTCGTCGCGGCTTCGCCCATCGTATCGGCGGTCGTGAAGTTCAGGCCGCTCTCCGCAAGCATCCGGTTCCCTTCCTCGACGTTCGTGCCCTTCATGCGAATGACGATCGGTACAGGGACGTGCAGTTCCTTGACTGCGGCAATCACGCCGGCGGCGAGCACGTCGCAGCGCAGGATGCCGCCGAAGATGTTGATGAGTACCGCCTTCACATTGCTGTCGGACATCAGAATCTTGAAGGCGTTGCGAATCTGCTCGGCGTTGGCGCCGCCGCCGACGTCGAGGAAGTTCGCCGGCATCCCGCCCGACAGCTTGATGATGTCCATCGTCGCCATGGCCAGGCCGGCACCGTTGACCATGCAGCCGATGGTTCCGTCGAGGCGAATGTAGTTGAGCGAGTACTTCGAGGCTTCGACTTCGAGCGGATCCTCCTCGCTCAGGTCGCGCAGATCGCGCACGTCCTGGTGGCGATACAGGGCGTTGTCGTCGAAGTTCATCTTCGCGTCGAGCGCCAGCAGATCGCCGCCCTTGGTGGTGATGAGCGGGTTGATCTCGAGGAGCGACGCGTCGGTCGCGACAAAGGCCTGGTAAAGCGACAGCATCATCTTCGTCGCCTTCTTCACCAGGTCGCCGGTGAGCCCGACCGCAAAGGCGAGTTGCTGTGCCTGGAACGGCGCGAGCCCAATCCCGGGATGGACGTAGGCGCGGTGAATCTTCTCCGGCGTCTTCGCAGCGACCTCTTCGATGTTCACGCCGCCTTCGGCGCTGATCATCACTACCGGTTTCTGCGTGGACCGATCGATGACGATGCTCAGATAGAGCTCGCGGTCGATGTCGAGCCCTTCTTCGAGGAGGACCCGCGATACTTTCTGGCCAGCCGGCCCGGTCTGGATGGTGACCAGGGTGCTGCCCAGCATGGCCTTGGCCGCCTCCTCGGCCGCGTCGGCGGACTTGACCACCTTGACGCCGCCGCCTTTCCCCCGGCCGCCGGCGTGGATCTGGGCCTTCACGACCACCACGTTCGAACCGAGACGCCGTGCGAATTCAGAGACTTCCTGGGCCGAAAATGCCACCTCGCCGCGCGGCACGGGCACGCCGTACCGCGCAAGGATGGCCTTGGCCTGATATTCGTGAATTTTCATAGGTAGGAGAACGCGAGGAATGCGTGCAAACGGCTGGCGATCATAGCACGGGGACCCCGCTGGCGGTCCCGGCCGCGTTCAATTTCGAGACATTGCCCTACGACGTGACAAGGCCCGCATGTCTAACAAACTGCAACACTTAAACCGGATACCGTTACCAGCGTGTCTTGCAATAACACAGTCAACCGGCGATTACGCTACTGTTTTTGGTGTGTAACCTCAATTTAATCAATGAGATAGATACCGATTACATCTCTGGCATAGTCAATGCTTGAGCTCGTGCAAGAATGTCGTCGTTCGCCCGGCTTCGTGCTGTCTTTGCCGCCAAGCCAAAACCCTTGGCGATCTACGTGGCGACGGTCGTGGCGACCGGTGCGGCGCTGCTTGCCTACGGCATTCCCCAGACCTCGTTCCGCCAGCCGCTTCTCTTCCTGGTGCTCCTGCTCGGGTCGATGACCGCAGCGGTGATGAAGATTCACCTGCCGCTGTCGAGCGGCCAGGCGACGCTGTCGATGTCGTACTTCACCGACTTCCTGAGCCTGGTGCTGCTCGGCCCGCACGAAGCGATGCTGGTTGCAGCGTCCAGCGCCGCGACCCAGAGCATCGCGTCGAAAAAGGGACGGTTCTCCGCGCGACAGACATTCTTCAGCAGCGCCAGCCTGATCATTACCGTGCAGGCGGCCGGCTTCGTCTCCAGCCACCTGGGCGGCTTCAACCTGGACGCGAGCTTCTCCGCCATCGCCAAACCGGCGGCCGGCGGCGCGGCCACCTTCTTCCTCTGCAACAGCTTGCTGGTGGCGACCGCGGTCGCGCTTTCCCGCGGACGTCCGATTGTCGAAACCTGGCAGCAGGATTTCCTGTGGGCCGGCCCGGCCTGCTTCGTCGCCGCGGGCGCGGCCACGTTCGCGGCGGCCGTGATGGGCACCCAGGACTTCTGGCTGGTGCTCTTCGCCGCGGCGCTCCTCGGTCTCACTTTCCACAGCTATCGCGTCTACCTGGGGCGGGTCACCGAGCATCAGCAGCACGCCCGCGTCGTCCAGAACCTTCACCTCGCGACGGTCGAAGCGCTGGCGCGCGCCATCGACGCGCGCGATCAGACGATCGATCCGGAATCGGGCATGGCCGAGAACCACATCCGCCGGGTCGAGGCGTGCGCCGCGGCGCTTGGCGAGGCGGCCGGCATGGCACTTCACGAGATCGAGGGCCTGAAGATCGCCTCGCTGCTTCATGACATCGGCAAGCTCGCCGTGCCCGAGCACATCCTGACCAAGCCGGGCCGCCTCACGCCGGCCGAGTTCGACTACATCCGTCTCCATCCGACCGTCGGCGCAAACATCATTCGCGCGGTGCCCTTCCCCTACCCGGTCGCGCCGTACATCCAGAGCCATCACGAGCGCTGGGACGGGACCGGGTATCCGGAAGGACTGAAGGGCGAGGCGATTCCGTTGGGCGCCCGCGTGCTCGCGGTGGTGGACTACTACGACGCGATTACCGCGCACCGTCCGTATCACCGGGCGATGGCGCCGGGTGAAGCGATCGAAACGATCAAGAAGGAGGCTGGCAAGGCGCTCGACCCCCACCTCGTCGAGCTGTTCATCGACGTCCTGGCTCAAACCGACGTCATCGCCCCGCCGGAGCGTGCGATGCTCCGTCTCGATCCGCAGTCACAGCGGACCGGGGCCCCGGCGACCGGCTTCTCCACGTCGGGCGGCTCGGTCGAAGCGGCGATGACGGTGTATCAGAGCATCTCGCAGGCCACCCAGGAGGTGCGGACGCTCTACGACATCGCGCAGACGATGGGCACGCGGTTGAGTGTGGACGACACGATGGGCCTGCTCACCTCGAAACTGAACCGCCTCGTTCCCGCTTCGTGCTGGGCGCTGTACCTGCCGGACCTTCGCCAGGACGTGGTCCGATGCCGGTACGCCGCGGGCCTCTCCGCCGATTCGCTCGAGGGCATCTGCATTCCCTCCGGGGACGGGGTGACCGGCTGGGCGGCCCGACATCACACCGCCGCGGTCAACGCGCGGTCGAGCGCTGATTTCGACGCCGCGGGCACACCCAACACCGGCACGCTGTTCCAGTCGGCGCTGGCCTTCCCGCTGATGGACAACGACCGGCTGGTCGGCATCCTGACGGCGTATCACGTGGACCCCCAGCCCTATACCGACGCGCACCTGCGGCTGCTCGAGCGGTTGGGCGGCCAGGCCGCGTTGGTGCTGGCCAATTCGATCCAGTTCGAGGGGATGCGAGCGGCCTCGCTGACCGACTCGCTGACCGATCTGCCGAATTCGCGGGCCCTTGTCGGGCATCTCGATCAACGGCTCGCCCGCGCGACGGAGCAATCGGTGCCCAGCGCGCTCATCATGATCGACCTCGACGACTTCAAGGAGATCAACGACGTCCACGGGCACCAGGTGGGCGATGTGTGCCTCCAGACGCTGGCCGGCGCCTTGCGGCGCCACGTCCGCTCCACCGATTTCTGCGCTCGCTACGGCGGCGACGAGTTCGTGGTGTCGCTCGCCTGCCAGGATCGAGCCGAGGCCGAGCGCCGCGCGTCCGACCTGCAGCGCGCCGTGTCGCGGCAGCGCATTACCGCCCCGGACGGCTCCGCCATCGCACTGAGCATCAGCGTCGGCGTCGCGATGAGCGGCGAGGACGGGCAGACGTTCGAGGCCCTGCTCGAAGCCGCCGATCGACGGATGTACAGCGACAAGTACCAGCGCAAGCTTGGCGCGCGCCCCCGCGAGATGTCGTCGATTCGTCTCGCCCGTTCGGCCAGTTAACCCACATCGGCGGCGGATTGGGCCGGAGCGCTGCCCGTCGCTTCGACGCTCGCACACGCCCAGCGCATGGATGTCCATGCGTTGTGATTGCAGGAGGCTTCATGACATAAAATTCTTGGTTGGGCATTCCTCATGCAACTCCTTCAGGCATCAGCATCCTCGGTTGGATCGAAGATTCTCATCGCGCTTACCGGGCTCGGCCTCGCCGTTTTCCTCGTCGGCCACCTCGCCGGCAACCTCCTGTTCCTGGTCGGGCCGCAGGCCTTCAACGAGTATTCGCACAAACTGATCAGTAATCCGCTCATCTACGCGGTGGAGTTCGGGCTGGTCGCCGTGTTCTTCGTTCACGTCGCCAAGACCGTGGCGGGCTATCTAGCCAATCGATCCGCCCGGCCGACCTCCTACGCCGTCCGGCGCTGGGCCAGGTCGAAGAACCCGAAGAGCCGTAAGAGCCTGGCTTCGAGCACGATGATTCTCACCGGCACGATCACCGCGCTGTTCGTCGTCACCCACCTTGCGACCTTCAAGTTCGGCGCCTACTACGAGACGCCGGACGGCATTCGTGACCTGTACAGGCTGCAGCTTCAGGTGTTCAGCTCGCTTGGCTACGTTCTCTTCTATCTCGTGGCGATGGCGGTGATCTGCTTCCATCTCTGGCACGGCTTGTCGAGCGCCGCCCAATCGCTGGGCGTCGACCAGGAGCAGTGGACGCCGCGAATTCTGATTACCGGCCGGATCCTGGCGGTCATCATCGCCGGTGGCTTCTTCATCATCCCGATCTATACCTTCCTCCTGTCGCGGGGCGCGCTATGACGCTCGATTCGAAGATTCCGGGCGGGCCGCTCCCAGACAAGTGGGACCGTCGCAAGTTCGAGAACAAGCTGGTCAATCCGGCCAACCGCCGGAAGTACGACGTCATCGTTGTCGGAACCGGGTTGGCGGGGGCCTCGGCGGCGGCGTCTCTGGGTGAACTCGGTTACAAGGTCAAGCTGTTCGGGATCCATGACAGCCCGCGCCGGGCCCACAGCATTGCCGCGCAGGGCGGCATCAACGCCGCGAAGAACTATCGCAACGACGGCGACAGCATTTATCGCTTGTTCTACGACACGGTGAAGGGCGGTGACTACCGGGCGCGGGAGGCGAACGTCTACCGGCTGGCGCAGATGTCGGTGCTCATCATCGACCAGTGCGTCGCCCAGGGCGTGCCGTTTGCGCGTGAGTACGGCGGGTTGCTCGACAACCGGTCGTTCGGCGGCGCCCAGGTGTCGCGCACTTTCTACGCCCGCGGCCAGACCGGCCAGCAGCTGCTGCTCGGCGCCTACCAGTCGATGATGCGGCAGGTGGACGCCGGCACGGTGACGCTCTTCCCGCGCCGCGAAATGCTCGATCTGGTCCTGGTCAACGGCCAGGCCCGTGGCATCGTCACGCGGAACCTGGTGACCGGCGAGCTGGAGTCGCACACCGGGCACGCCGTCCTGCTCTGTACCGGCGGCTACGGCACGGTGTTCTACCTGTCCACCAACGCCGTCAATTCCAACGTCACCGCGGCGTGGCGCGCGCACAAGCGGGGGGCGTACTTCGCCAACCCCTGCTTCACGCAGATCCATCCGACCTGCATCCCGGTCAGCGGGGATCACCAGTCGAAGCTGACGCTGATGTCGGAGAGCCTCCGTAACGACGGGCGCGTCTGGGTCCCGAAGACCCCGGGCGACAAGCGGCCGCCGGCACAGATTCCCGAAGCGGATCGCGACTATTACCTGGAGCGGCGCTATCCCAGCTTCGGAAACCTGGTGCCGCGCGACGTGGCGTCGCGGGCGGCCAAGGCGGTGTGCGACGAGGGCCGCGGCGTCGGGGAGACCGCGCTGTCGGTATATCTGGACTTCGCTGACGCGATCAAGCGCCTTGGCGCGGACACGATCAGCGGCCGCTACGGCAACCTGTTCGACATGTACAAACGGATCACCGACGAGGATCCGTACCAGGTGCCGATGCGCATCTACCCCGCCGTCCACTACACGATGGGCGGACTGTGGGTGGACTACAACCTGATGTCGACGATTCCCGGGCTGTTCGTGCTGGGCGAGGCGAACTTCTCGGATCACGGGGCCAACCGCCTGGGCGCGAGCGCGCTGATGCAGGGGCTTGCCGACGGCTACTTCGTCGCGCCCTATACGGTGGCCAACTACATTGGCGGCACGTCGCTCGCAGCGGTTGCGGGCGATCATGATGCATTCAAGGAAGCGCAGACCGCGTCACAGGCACGAATCGACAAGGTGCTGAACGTAAAGGGCTCGCGGACGATTCGCGAATACCACCGGGCGATCGGCGCGATCTGCTGGGATTTCGTCGGCATGGCCAGGAACGAAGAAGGCCTCAAGGGTGCCATTCAGAAGATCCAGGCGCTCCGTGACGAGTTCTGGCAGAACGTCTCGGTGCCAGGCGAGAAGCACAACCTGAACCCGGCGCTCGACTACGCCGGCCGCGTCGCCGATTACATGGAGTTCGCCGAGGTGATGGCCCTCGACGCGCTCGAGCGCCGCGAGTCGTGCGGCGGCCACTTCCGCGAGGAGTTCCAGACCCCCGACGGCGAAGCCCTTCGCCGCGACGAGGAGTTCTCCTATGTTGCGGCCTGGGAGTTCCAGGGCGTGGGCCACCGGCCCGCGCTGCACAAGGAACCGCTGGTGTTCGAGGAAGTGCACCCGTCGCAGAGGAGCTACAAATAACGAAGGGTTCGGGTTCTGGGCTCTGGGTTCCAGGTTCCCAGCCCCAAGACCTCGAGACCGCGAGACCTCACGACCCCAAGACCTCAGGACCTCACGATGACTGTCACACTCAAAGTCTGGCGGCAGGCCGGCCCGGCCGCGCCGGGACGCCTCGAGACCTACACTGCCAACAACGTGCATCCCGATATGTCGTTCCTCGAGATGCTCGACGTCGTGAACGAGGATCTCATCAAGGCCGGACAGGATCCGATCGCCTTCGATTCCGACTGCCGGGAGGGCATCTGCGGCAGCTGCGGGCTGGTGATCAACGGCATTCCGCACGGTCCGGACCGCGGCGCGACGACCTGCCAGGTGCACATGCGCCGGTTCAAGAACGGCGACACCATCACGGTCGAACCATTCCGGGCTCGAGCATTCCCGGTGCTGAAAGACCTGATTGTGGACCGCGGCGCGCTCGACCGGATCATCGCCGCCGGCGGCTACGTGTCGATGAACGTCGGCGGCGCACCCGACGGCAACAGCATCCCGATTTCCAAGGAAGTCGCAGACCTGGCGATGGACAACGCGCAATGCATCGGCTGCGGCGCGTGCGTGGCGGTCTGCAAGAACGCGGCCGCGCACCTGTTCACGTCGGCGAAGATCACCCACTTGGGGCTCCTGCCCCAGGGCGAGCCCGAACGTTATCGCCGCGCGGCGCGGATGATCGAGCAGATGGACGCCGAAGGTTTTGGCGCGTGCTCGAACGAAGGCGAGTGCGAAGCGGTCTGCCCGAAGGAAATCTCGATCCGCAGCATCGCGCGGATGAATCGGGACTACTTCAAAGCCGCCGTCGCGAAGTAGGTCCGCGGAGTTCTCGAGAACCCCGCGAACCGCGAGAACTGCGAGAACCCGACCTGCTTATACCTTGATAACGTCCACCAGCTCCTTTACGGCGCCGGCGGACTTGTGCAGCGCCGCCTTCTCCTCGGCGG
This sequence comes from Vicinamibacterales bacterium, assembly GCA_035495795.1. Classification (GTDB taxonomy): domain Bacteria; phylum Acidobacteriota; class Vicinamibacteria; order Vicinamibacterales; family UBA2999; genus VFZN01. The sequence continues at coordinate 20,183 of DATJFF010000109.1, read as the reverse complement.
TCAGCGGCACCTCGATGATTTCCTCCGCGCCGCGCGCGCCCAGCTTCACCGGGACGCCCACGAAGAGGTCGTTGATCCCGTATTCGCCCTTCAGGTACACCGAGCACGGCATGATGCGCTTCTGATCCTTCAGGATCGCTTCCACCATGTCGGCGGCCGACGCCCCGGGCGCGTACCACGCGCTCGTGCCAACCAGTTTCGTGATCTCGGCGCCGCCGTTGGCCGTCCGCGTGCAGATGGCGTCCAGCTTTTCCTGCGACAGCTTGCCCATCTTCACGAGCTCGGTCAGCGGAATGCCGGCGACCGTCGACAGCCGCGGCAATGGCACCATTGTGTCGCCGTGGCCGCCGAGCACGAAGCACGTGACGTCCGAAACCGAGACATTGAGCTCGTGGGCCACGAACGTCCGCATCCGCGCGGAGTCGAGGACGCCGGCCATGCCGACGACCCGCTCGCGAGGAAACTTGCAGAGACGGAACACCGCCTGGGACATTGCGTCGAGCGGGTTTGCAACCGGCACGATGATGCAGTTCGGCGAGTGCTTGACGATTTCCGCCGTGACGTCCTGCATGATCTTGTAGTTCACGTTCAGCAGATCGTCGCGGCTCATGCCGGGCTTGCGCGGCATGCCCGAGGTGATGACCACCACGTCGGAATTCGCGGTCTCGGCGAAATCCTTCGTGCCAACGCCGAGGACCCGCGACGCCGAACCCTCTACGGCGCACGACTGATAGATGTCGAGCGCGATGCCGGCCGCCTTCGTGTCGGCGATGTCGACGATGACGACGTCCGCCAGTTCTTTCTGCGATACCGCGCGTGCAACCGTGGCGCCAACGTTCCCTGCGCCGCCCACCACCGAGACCTTGCGATTCATGCCACTCTCCTGACGAAATGACTTTAGGTCAGTTTGCCTCGCCGCGCGCGGCCCGCATCCACACGGACTGTGGAAAACCTTGTGGAAAACACCGTGTGAACACCGCGTAACGGCGGGCAATCCCGAAGAAATCTACGGATTGCACCATGGATGATGCACCCGACTCGGCGTGGTGCGTCTTCCGCATCCGTTCTGAACCTGTCATTATATCTGGCTCACACTTCCCGGAGACTTCACCACGTGCACATCGTAGTCGCTGACGACCTGCCGGCTTCCGCACTCGACCTGCTTCGCAACGAAGGCTGGTCGCTCGATGCGCGATCCGGCCGAGCGCCTGAACAGCTCAAGGCCGATCTCACCAACGCCGACGCGCTCGTCGTCCGCAGCGCCACGAAAGTGACGGCCGACATCATCGGCGCGGCGCCGAAGTTGCGGGCAATCGCCCGCGCTGGCACTGGTGTGGATAACGTGCACGTCGAGAGCGCGACGGCGCGCGGCATCGTCGTGATGAACGCGCCGGGCGCCAATAGCATTTCGGTCGCGGAACTCGCGATGGCGCAGATCCTGGCGCTGGCACGGAAGCTGCCCGCGGCCGACGCGTCGATGAAGCAGGGCGTGTGGGACAAGAAAAGCTTCATGGGCGAAGAAGTGCGCGGCAAGGTGCTTGGCCTGGCTGGCATCGGCCGGATCGGGCTGGCGGTAGCCCGCCGCGCGCGCGCGTTCGAGATGAGCGTGATCGCACACGATCCGTTTGTTTCCGCGGCAACGGCGGCGGAGTTCGGCATCGAGATGGTGTCAATGGACGATCTCTGCGCGCGTGCCGACTATCTTTCACTGCATATGCCGTCGACGCCGGAGACGAAGCGGACGTTCAATGCCGAGCGGTTCGCGAAATGCAAGAAGGGATTGCGCCTGGTGAACACGGCGCGAGGCGATCTGATCGACGAGGCGGCGCTGGTCGCGGCCATCCAGAGCGGCCACATCGGCGGCGCGGCGATTGACGTGTACGACGCCGAGCCGACGAAAGACCACACGCTCCAGAAGCTGCCGCAGGTGGTCGCGAGCCCGCACATCGCGGCGTCGACACGCGAAGGTCAGGAGCTGGTCGGCGTCGAGACTGCCGCGACCTTGCGGGATTTCCTGAAGAGCGGCGTGATTCGGAACTCGGTGAACTTTCCGCCCAGCGGAAAGGCCTGATTCGAGCGAAGGGGCCTGAAGCCTCGAGCGCTCAGCGCAAACGAAGCGTGCGCTCGCCGCCGGTGCTGTCCCGCAGCGTGACGCTCGAGTCGTCCACTTCGGCGACGACGAAGCCGCCCGCGAGCGTGTCGCCCCGCTTGACGAACAGCAGCGAGCGCCCATCGTTCACCATCGCGGTGAATTCCGGACCGTCAGGTCCCTCGGTGCTGGCCATTCCAGTCAGCCGGAACTGCGACCCCGGCCGCGGAGGTTCAGGTTCCTCGGCTGGTTCCGCAGCGGGCTGGACCTTTGCCCCGTCGGAAGCGCCGCGCGCCGCGGGAGCGGCTGAAGGACGCGCCCCGAAGACAAAGGGATTTCTGGACGGATGCGGCGCATTGGGTTGCCGTTCGAGCTTCAGGCGGAGCTGCTCGGTGAACGCTTGCGGCGGAGCGGTCTGGCCGACCCCGAGCGGACGCGGGCCAGCCGAGCTCCGGCCCTGCTGAGTGTCGGGCGTCGCGGCCGGCATCTGGCTGCCGACGGCCCATCCCAGACCGAGGCCGAGCACGCCGACCAGTGCCGCGGTTCTCAGCTGCATGCCGCCCATTCTATCCACCTATCGTCCAATCCGGGGAGCTCCTGAAGGGTTCGTGGTAGACTTCGCTGTGCCGGTCAGTCTGCCGTTCAAACTGACTGAATCCTCGGTAATCGCGATTATTCCGGCGCGATACCAGTCAACCCGCCTCCCCGCCAAAACCCTCGCCGACATCGCCGGACGACCGATGATCGAGCACGTCTACCGGCGGGCATCCGAGGCCCGGCTGGTTGACGGCGTGATCGTCGCCACCGACGACGAGCGCATTGCTCGAGCGGTCCAGGGATTCGGCGGCACGGCCTGGATGACGCGGCCCGACCACCAGAGCGGCACCGATCGGCTGGCCGAGGTGGCCAGCTCGCTGCCCTGCCGGATCGTGATCAACGTGCAGGGCGACGAACCGCTGCTGGATCCGCGTGTGATCGATGCCGTCGCCGAGCCGCTCGTCGCCGATCCGCTGCTGGAGATGGCCACTGCCTGTCGCCCGCTTCGCGAACCCGCCGAGTTCACCAATCCGAATGCGGTCAAGGTCGTGCACGACGAGGCTGGGCGGGCTCTCTATTTCTCCAGAGCGCCGGTGCCGTGGCCGCGCGCGACGCCGGACCTGCCGCCGCCGGCGGCCCGAATCCACATCGGGCTCTACGCCTACCGCCGTGACGTCCTGCTGCGCCTGGCCGGGCTTGCGCCCGTGGACCTGGAGCGCGTCGAAGCTCTCGAGCAGCTCCGCGCGCTGACCCACGGGATTGGCATTCACGTCGTGGAGACCGATTACGACTCGCTGGGTGTCGATACCCCCGAGGACCTCGAACGGGTCCGGCAGCGGATGCTGGCCGGAACGAAGATTTGAGACCGACCATGGAACAGAGCGTTCGACCGACCAAGTACATTTTCGTGACCGGCGGCGTTGTCTCCTCGCTGGGCAAGGGGCTGGCCGCGGCCTCGATCGGGGCCCTGCTCGAGGGGCACGGTTACAAGGTGACGCTCCAGAAGTTCGATCCCTACATCAACGTGGATCCCGGGACGATGAGCCCGTATCAGCACGGCGAGGTCTACGTCACCGACGATGGCGCGGAGACGGATCTCGATCTCGGGCACTACGAGCGGTTCACGAGCATGACCGCGAGCCGCAACAACAACTGGACCACCGGCAAGATCTACATGTCCGTGCTCCAGAAGGAGCGGCGCGGCGACTATCTCGGGCGCACGGTGCAGGTCATCCCGCACATCACGAACGAGATCAAGGACTGCATTCGCGCGGTCGGGCGTGACGTGGACGTGGCGCTTGTCGAGATCGGCGGCACGGTCGGTGACATCGAGAGCCTGCCCTTTCTCGAGGCGATTCGCCAGTTCAGGCAGGACGTCGGCCGCGAGAACGCTATTTACGTCCACCTGACGCTGGTGCCGTACATTGGCGCCGCCGGCGAGCTCAAGACCAAGCCAACGCAGCACAGCGTCCGTGACCTGCGCTCGATCGGCATCCAGCCGGACATGCTGCTCTGTCGCACCGATCGTCCGCTGCCGCGCGAAGTCAAGCAGAAGATCGGGCTGTTCTGCGACGTCGCGGAGGAAGCGGTAATCACCGCCCGCGATGTCTCCACGATCTATGAAGTCCCGCTGGTGCTCCGCGAAGAGGGGCTGGATGGCGTCCTGCTGAAGCTGCTGGGCCTCCCCGAGGGCGAGTCGAAGATGGAGCCCTGGGAAGAGCTGGTCGGTCGCATCAAGCACCCCACCGACGAGATCACCATCCACGTCGTCGGCAAGTACACCGGCTACGAGGATTCGTACAAGTCGCTGAACGAAGCGCTCTATCACGGAGGGTTCGCGCATCGGGCGCGCATCAACATCCAGTGGGTGGAGTCGGAAGCGCTCGAACAGGAAGGCGGAGCGCGGCTGCTCGAGGGCGCGCACGGCATCCTGGTGCCCGGCGGATTCGGGTCGCGCGGGACCCGCGGCATGATGAAGGCCGCCGAGCACGCGCGCACTCGCGGCATTCCCTACTTCGGGATCTGCTACGGCTTCCAGTGGGCCACCGTCGAATTCGCCCGCAACGTCTGCGGCCTGGAAGGAGCGGACTCGACGGAGGTGGACGAATCGGCGCCGCACAAGGTGATCTACAAGCTGCGCGACCTGCTCGGCGTGGACGACCTCGGCGGCACGATGCGGCTCGGCCGCTATGCCTGCGAGCTGGCCGACGGCTCGCTCGCGCGCCGCATCTACGGCGCGCCCCTGATTCACGAGCGGCATCGCCACCGGTTCGAGTTCAACTGCCTCTACGAGCCGGCGCTCAAGGAAGGCGGGATGCGGATCTCAGGGCGCTCACCGGACGGCAAGTTCGTCGAGATTGCAGAACTCCCCGGCCACCCGTGGTTCGTCGCCGTCCAGTTCCATCCCGAGTTCCAGTCGCGCCCGCTGAAGCCGCACCCGCTGTTCGCGAGTTTCGTCGAGGCTTCGTTGCGGCAGAAGAACGGCCAGGCCGAGGCGGCGGGCACCGTCGCGTCGCATGGCTGATGCTCCCGCCGTTGCCACGGTGTCGATCGGGTCGGTGGCGATTGGGCCGGGTCATCCCCTGGCCTTCGTCCTCGGCCCGTGCGTGATCGAGAGCCGCGCGCACGCCATCGACACGGCCGTGGAGGTCGCGGCGATCGGAGCGCGCACCGGCTGCCCGGTGGTCTTCAAGGCCTCGTTCGACAAGGCGAACCGCACCTCGATCGGGTCGTTTCGCGGTCCGGGCCTCGAGGAAGGGCTGCGAGTGCTCGACGCGGTGAAGGCCCGAACCGGCCTGCCGGTGCTCACCGACATCCACGAACCGTCGCAAGCCGCACCGGCGGCTGCCGTCGTCGATGTCCTCCAGATCCCAGCATTCCTCTGCAGGCAGACCGATCTCCTCGTCGCCGCGGCGAGGACTGGCAAGCCGGTCAACGTCAAGAAGGGACAGTTCCTGGCCCCGAGAGACATGCGCCACGTCGTGAACAAGCTCGTCGAGGCCGGCAGCCGCAGGATCCTGCTCACCGAACGCGGCAGCACCTTCGGCTACAACAACCTGGTCGTCGACATGCGCGGCGTGCCCATGATGCGGGAACTTGGCTACCCGGTGATCTTCGACGTGACCCACAGCCTGCAGCTGCCCGGTGCCGGCGACGGGGTGACGGCGGGCCTGGCCGAGTACATCCAGCCGCTCGCCCAGGCCGGCGTCGGAGCCGGCGCGGATGGTGTCTTCATGGAAGTCCACGAGAACCCGTCTCAGGCCCGCAGCGATGCCGCCAATGCGTTGCGGCTCGATCTCGTCGAGCCGCTCCTGCGCCGGCTGGTGGCGATAGACCGGATCGTGGCCCGTGGCTGATCTGTCCCTGGCGCGCAAGGTCCTCCAGACTGAAGCGGCGGCGATCCTGGCGCTCGTCGAGCGGATCGACGGCGGGTTCAGCGACGCGGTGCGGCTGGTCCGCGACTGCCGCGGCCGAATCATCCTCACCGGCATGGGCAAGAGCGGGATCATCTGCCGGAAGATCGCCGCGACGCTCTCCAGCACCGGATCGCCGGCGTTCTTCCTGCACCCGGCCGAAGCCGTGCACGGCGACCTCGGGGTGATCCAGGCCGACGACGTCGTGATCGCGATGTCGTACTCGGGCGAAACGGAGGAGCTCCGACGGGTCCTGGAGACCATCAAGCGTCTCGGCGCGCGGCTGATCGCGATCACCGGCGAGGTGCGCTCGACGCTGGGTCAGGCCGCCGACGTGGTGCTCGACTGCCACGTCTCCGTCGAAGCCTGCCCGATGAACCTGGTGCCGACGGCGTCAACCACCGCAGCCCTCGCACTGGGTGATGCGCTGGCGATGGCGGTGCTGGTCGAAAAGGGATTCAAACCGGAAGACTTTGCCAGCCTGCACCCCGGCGGGATGCTGGGCAAGCGCCTGATGCGCGCCGGGCAGTTGATGCACGGCGGCGACGACTGCCCGATCGTCGGCCAGGACGACGCGATCCACGTCGTGCTCGACACGATTACCCGCAAGGGTCTTGGGATGGCGGCGGTCGTGGACGGCGATCGCCGGTTGACCGGCATCATCACCGACGGCGATCTGCGCCGGAAACTCGCCGCCGGCGTGGACTTTCGCGACCTCGTCGCCCGCGACATCATGAGCTCGCACCCCGTGACCGTATCGGCCGCGACGATGGCGGTCGAAGCGCTCGCCCTGCTCGAGCGGCGCAAGATCACCTCGGTGGTCGTGATCGATGCGGACCGGCGCGTCGAAGGCGTGCTGCACTTGCACGACCTGTGGCGCACCGAGATGGTCTGAGGCGAGCGCCGTGGACTGGGCACCATACCTGCCGCTCATCTCGACGCTGCTGGCGCTGCTGATCGGGCTCGCCGTCGGCAAGGCGTGGGAGCGATACAAGCTGCGCGACGGCCGCTGGATCGATCGTCGCAAGGCGCGCGACTCGCAGCACTACGTGCTCGGCCTCAACTTTCTGGTCTCGAACCAGATCGATCTGGCGATCGAGGAACTGAGCCGGGCGGCCCGAGTTGACGCCGACGCGCTCGAGATTCACATGATTCTCGGCAACGTCTACCGCGAGCGCGGCCAGGTGTCGCGGGCGATCCAGGTGCACCAGGCCCTGCTTCAGCGGCCGAAGTTGACGCGGCTGGAGCACAGCTATGTCCTGCTCTGCCTCGGCCTCGACTTCAAGCGCGGCGGCTTCGTCGATCGCGCCCTCGAGGCATTCAAGGAAGTGCTGCGCCTGTCGCCCGACAATCAGTACGCCCTGCTCTACCTCGAGAAACTCTACGAAGAGCAGCACCAATGGGACGAGGCCTACCGGATTCGCCGCCAGCTGGTCGACCTGAGCGGCCCCGACACCCACGCACGGAACCAGGCGATTCTCGGCTTCCTCGAGAATGCGATCGGGGTCGAAGCGCTGAAGGATCATCGCACGCAGGAGGCCGCGCGCCACTTCGAGGCGGCGATCGCGCTCGAGCCGTCCACGACGCCGGCCTACGTCAATCTCGGCGACGTCCGCCTGCTCTCCGGTGACGCGACGGCCGCCATTGCCGCCTGGCAGCAGTTGATGGATGTCACGCCCGAGCGTGCCCACCTGGCGCTCGAACGGCTGGAGCGGCTGTTCGGCCAGCAAGGCACGCCGCAGCGGTTCGAGGACCAATGCCGCCGGTTCATCGAGGCGCGGCCCCAGGACTGGCGGGCCCGATTGGCGCTGGGTACGCACTTGTCTCGTCGTGGGCAGCCTGTAAAGGCGTTCGATCCGCTCATCGAGGCGCTCGAGCGCAACCCCCACGGGCTCACCGTGCACCAGGCGATCTGGTCCGTGCTGCTGCAACTCGATCTGGATCGCACGCTCGTGCAGCGCTACATCGAGGCGGCTCGCGGCGCGGTGTTCTTCCTCGATCCGCATGTCTGCCTGAAATGCCACTACCGCAGTACCGAGCTGCTGTGGCAGTGCCCGCACTGTCATGAGTGGAACTCGTTCGTCGAAGAGCGCATCGCGGCGGCAAGGCAAACCGCCGCCGAGCTCTGAGCGAGCCCTGAACGATCGCGGCCAGTGGCAGCTATTGCCAGTAGCTGATCGAGGTCAAGGAGGCCTCGTGGCCTGCCGCGTGCTCGGTCACGCTGATTCACCCGCGACCGGTCTGGCTCTCTGGCGCAACCTGTCGACGACCCTCGACACCGCCGCGTCGGTGTCGTCGAGGCTCCCGCTGGTGTCGATGACGTAGTCCGCCCGGCGCACCTTCTCCTCGATCGGGAGCTGGGCTGCCATCCGCTCGCGGACCTCTGCTTCGCTCGCCCCGTCGCGCGACATCACCCTGGCAATCTGCATCTCCGGAGGGCACGCGGCGACGACGACGGCGTCGAACTCGCGCTGCCGTCCGGTCTCGTAAAGGAGCGGGATGTCGGCGACGGCGAAGGGTGTGTCGATCGGCTGCGACACGAAGAACGCCTCGATGCCAGCGCGGACGGCGGGATGGATGATGGCTTCCAGATCCCTGCGGGCCTCCGCATCCGCAAACACGACCGCGGCGAGGTCCTTCCGCAGCAGCGAACCATCCTGAGCGATCACTGCCGGACCGAACCGCCGCCGGATAGCCTCGAGTCCGGCTGTGCCGGGGCCGACCACGTCGCGAGCGAGGCGATCGGCGTCGACGACCGGCACGCCAGCGACCGCGAGCCTGCGGGCGACATGGCTCTTGCCGGTGCCGATGCCTCCCGTCAGCCCGATCCGCAGCATCAGCCCTGGACTCCCGCCCTCAGCTCCGCGGCAGTGACCGTGTTCCTGAGCACCATCGCAATCGTGAGCGGGCCGACTCCCCCCGGCACAGGCGTGATGGCGCCGGCTACCTGCTCGACATCCGGGTGCACGTCGCCGACGAGGACGCTGCCCTTCTTCGTGAATTGCGCCATCTTCGGGCTGTCGGAGCCGAAGCAGCGGGCCACGTCGCCGGCAGTGTCGAGCCGGTTGATGCCGACGTCGATGACCGTGGCGCCCGGCTTCACGTACTCGGGCGTGACGAACGCCGGCCGCCCGATGGCGGCGACGAGGATGTCCGCTGTCCGGCACACTTCCGCGAGATCCCGGGTGCGCGAATGGCAGATGGTGACGGTCGCGTCGCGATGCAGCAGGAGCATCGCCATCGGCTTGCCGACGATGTCGCTGCGGCCGATGACCACGGCGTGCTGGCCGCGCACCGGGATCGCCTCCCGGTCAAGGAGCACGGCGCAGCCAAGCGGTGTGCACGCCACCAGTGCCGGGCGGCGCTGAACCAGCAGGCCGACATTGGCCGGATGGAACCCGTCCACGTCCTTGGCCGGATCCACCGTATCGAACACACGTTGTTCGGCCTCCTTGCCCATGCCTTCCGGGAGCGGCGATTGCACCAGAATCGCGTCCACGCGATCGTCGGCGTTGAGCCGGGCGACAAGCGCCAGCGCCTCGTCAACGGTTGCGTCGGCGCTGAGGCGAAACAGCTCGCCGGCGCAGCCGTACTCGGTGACGGTCGCGATCTTGTTCCGGACGTAGATCTCCGACGGCGGATGCGAGCCGGCGAGCACGACAGCGAGGCCGGGCGGACGCCCGCGAAGCTTCGTGAACCGCTCCACGCGCGGCCGGACCTCCTCGCGCAGGCGTGCTGCCCAGGCCGTCCCGTCGAGTCGTCGTGCGCCCATCGCCGCTGCTCCTCCAAACGAAAAGACGGGACAGCTGCCGGCAGCTGCCCCGTCGATGACATGCCCGAAGACCCGGCTACTTCTCGCCGGACGCCTTGGTCAGGCCGAAGCCTACCGCCCAGACAGCGACCGCGATGACCAGGAACTTCAGGCCGAAGGTGTCGGCCTGGTCGGCGGTGACGTTGAGGCCGAGGCTCGAGAGCTCCGACCACTTCGCGAGCGTCTCGCTGGTCACCCCGAACTCCGTCATGTAGCCGAGCACGGTGATGCAGGCGGCGTTGAAGATCAGCAGCAGGCCGAAGAGGGTCACGAAGTTCGCGAGGCTCTGGAGCGGCGTGCGGGCCGCCTTCTCGCGCGCGTCGGACAGCGGACTGTGCGTCCGGCCGTAGAACCAGTAGATGAGCAGCCCGATGTCGAGCCACACCAGGAACCGGACCCACGTGAGCACCGGCAGGCTGAGCATCAGGTAGGCACACGAGATGATGCCCATGATCGGGAACACCGGTCCGAACGGCACACGGAACGGACGCTTCGCGTCAGGCCGGGTGATTCGCAACCGCAGAACCGCGGCGGAGACGACCACGAAGGCAAACAGCGTTCCGATGCTGGTCATTTCGCCGACGACCTGAATCTGCGTCAGGCCGGCGACGAGTGCGACGACAACGCAGGTGATGATGGTGGTGATGTAGGGCGTGCCGAATCGCGGGTGCACCTTGCTGACGCCCTGAGGCAGCAGCCGATCGCGGCTCATTGCGAAGAAGATGCGCGGCTGGCTCATGAGCATGACCAGCAGCACCGACGTGATGCCGGCGACGGCGCCCGCGGAGACGAGATAGGACGCCCAGTCCTGGTTGATCATGGCCAGCGCATACGCGACCGGTGCGTTCAGGAACTGCTGCGCCTGGTCCGGCGGGACCGACGCCATCCCAGGCAGCGCATCCGCCACGTTGCGATACTGCACGACCGGCACGATGCCCGAAAGTATGGCCGAGACGATCAGGTAGAGCAGCGTGCAGATGATCAGCGAGGCGATGATGCCGATTGGCAGGTCGCGCTGCGGATTCTTGGCTTCCTCGGCCGTCGTCGAGACGGCGTCGAAGCCGATATACGCGAAGAACACGACCGCCGCCGCCGCCATGACACCGGAAAAGCCATACGGCATGAACGGCGTCCAGTTGGCCGGCTTGACGTAGGTGGCGCCGGCGGCGATGAAGAACAGGATCGCCGCGCCCTTGATCAGCACCATCAGCGCGTTGAACCGGGCCGACTCGCGGACGCCGACAACGAGCAGGACCATGATGCCGAGCACGATGATCGTCGCCGGGAGGTTGATGACGCCAACCGGAGGCGCTGACTGCATCCACGCGGGCAGCTCGATGCCGACCCCGCCAAGGAGCCGCTGCATGTAGCCGCTCCACCCGATCGCAACGGTCATGGAGCCGACCGCGTACTCGAGGATCAGGTCCCAGCCAATCATCCAGGCCACCACCTCACCCAGCGTCGCGTAGGCGTAGGTGTAAGCGCTGCCGGCGATCGGGATCATCGACGCGAACTCGGCATAGCACAGCGCGGCGAAGGCGCAGGCGAGCCCGGCGGCGAAGTAGGACATCATGATCGCCGGGCCGGCCTGGTTGGCGGCCGCCGTCCCGGTCAGCACGAAGATCCCGGTGCCGATAATCGCCCCGATGCCCAGCAGCGTCAGGTCCCAGGCGGAGAGGCTGCGCCTGAGTGCCTTGCTGCCGTGCTCGACGTCGCCGACCAGTTGCTCGATCGACTTCGTCTTGAACAGATTCGAATCCATTCCACCTCCGGCCGGGGATTGTAGCCCAGTTGAGTTGCCTTACGACCCGCTATCCTGGGGGCCCAGACGCTCCACGAACGCCGCCGCGCGGGCGCCGGGATCCCCCGTGAACAAATCGGAAATGACGCACACCGACGAGGCGCCAGCCTCGATCGTCTCGACGGCGCGATCGAGCGTGATGCCGCCGATCGCGACCACCGGCAGCCCCCGCGGTCGGGCGAGGGCGGATACGGCGCGGACCAGTCCAAGGCCAACCGCCGTGTAACCGGTGTCTTTGGTTCCAGTCTCGAAGACAGGGCCGACCGCCAGGTAGTCGATCGGCTCGTCGAGGGCGCGCTGCGCCTGCTCCAGGGTGTGGGTCGAGACGCCGACCCAGCGCTCCCTGCCGACGATCCGCCTGGCGTCGCCAGCAGTGAGATCGTCCTGCCCGACGTGTACGCCGCCGGCGCCGGCGAGGACGGCGATGTCGGGACGATCATTGACGATCACCCGGGTCTCCGGGCCGTCACCAACCGCGTGGCGCGACAACGCGAGCAGCGCGGCCGCGCCGAGACTCTTTCCGCGAATCTGCAGCAGCCGGACGCCGGCGTCGATCAGCGCGCGAGCGATATCGACGGGCTCCCGCCCGGCGCGGGTGCAGACCTCCACATCGACGACCGCGTACAACGATGGACAGAAAGACACGCCGGTCAGGCAGACTCGGCAAGGCGCGACGGCTTTTTCGCCGCCTGGAAGCGCTCCATGAAGTGGGTGCTCAACCGCCCGGCGACGAAATCGGGATCGTTGAGGATGCGCAGGTGGAGCGGGATCGAGGTGCGGATGCCCTCGACGACCGACATCTCGAGCGTGCGCTTCATCCGCGCAATCGCCTCCTGGCGATCGCGCCCGTGGACGATGATCTTCGCGATCATCGAGTCGTAGTGCGGCGGGATCGTGCACTCGGCGTGGGCCGCCGTATCGACCCGGACGCCGGGTCCGCCCGGGATGCTGAACGCGTGGATGGTGCCGGGGGACGGCACGAAGGTGATCGGATCCTCGGCGTTGATGCGGCATTCGATCGCGTGGCCCGTGAACGTGATGTCGCTCTGCTTGAACGACAGCCGCTCGCCCGCCGCGATCCGGATCTGCTCCTTGACGATGTCGATGCCGGTAACCCACTCGGTCACGGGGTGCTCGACCTGGACGCGGGTGTTCACTTCCATGAAGTAGAAGTTGCCCTTCGCGTCCATCAGGAACTCGAAAGTGCCCGCGTTGGTGTACTGGACGGCCCGGGCGGCATCGACCACGGTCGCGCCCATCTTGCGCCGGACCTTGTCGGAGACCGCAATCGACGGCGATTCTTCGACCAGCTTCTGGTGCCGGCGCTGAATCGAGCACTCGCGCTCACCCAGGTGAACGACGTTGCCGTGATGGTCGCCGAGTATCTGGAACTCGATGTGGCGCGGCGCCTCGAGGTACTTCTCGATATAGACGTCACCGACGCCGAACGCCGCCTCGGCCTCCCGCTGCGCGGTCCGGAACGCGTGCCCGAGCTCTTTCGGCTCCTGGACGATGCGCATGCCGCGTCCGCCGCCGCCGGCCACGGCCTTGATGATCACCGGATAACCGATGTCCCGAGCGGTGCGGGTTGCGGATTCTTCGCTGTCGATCGGGCCGTCGCTGCCGGGCAGCATCGGCACGCCGGCCTTCTTCATCGCGCGGCGGGCCTTGGCCTTGTCGCCGAGCAGCCGGATGACGGCGGGGTCCGGGCCGATGAAGCGGATGTGGCAGGCCTCGCACACCTCGGCGAGGTAGGCACTCTCCGAGAGGAAGCCGTAGCCGGGGTGAATCGCATCGGCGCCGGTGATCTCGGCGGCGCTGATGATCGCCGGCACGTTCAGGTAGCTGTCTGCGCTTCGCGCCGGGCCGATGCAGATGTCCTCGTCGGCGAAACGGACGTGCAGCGAGTTTTCGTCGGCCTCCGAGTAGACCGCGACGGTCTTGATGCCGAGCTCGCGGCACGCGAAGATGACGCGCAGCGCGATCTCACCACGGTTCGCGACCAGAATCTTCTTGAACATATGTCCTAGGTGCGAAGACGGATGGCAAACAGCCGCTCGCCATACTGCACGGCCTGGCCGTTCTGGACGTAGATGCTGACGACCTCTCCCTCGTGCTCTGAGTCGATTTCGTTCATCAGCTTCATCGCCTCGATGATGCAGAGCACCTGCCCCTTGCGGACCGCGTCGCCGACTTCGACAAACGCCTTGGCGCCCGGCTCCGCCGACCGATAGAAGGTGCCGACGATTGGCGAGGTCACGATCGCAAGATCCTCGCCCACCTCCGCTGCCGGGGGCGGCACGGACGGGGTTGGGACAGGAGCCGCGGGAACCGCCGCGATGGGCCCCGCCGGAGCGGCCATCACGACCGGAGGCGCCACGGCCTGAACGGTCGCTCCGCTCTTGATGCGGAGCTTGAAGTCAGCGCGCTCGAGCTCGAATTCGCTCAGGTCGCGCTCGCGGATGAAGTCGATCAGCTGCTTGATCTCGTCCAGCGTCATCAGGTCGCTCACACCTCAGATCACCGGCTCGGTCAGCCATTCCGGCCCGCTCTCGGTGACCACTACGTCATCTTCAATCCGCACGCCGCCCCAACCCGGAAAGTAGATTCCGGGTTCGAGCGTGAATACCATGCCGGCGGCGATCCTCTCGCCTTCCAAGCCGGCGCGCCGCCGCGCCAGCCGCGGCCGCTCGTGCACCTCGAGTCCAAGCCCGTGGCCAAGTCCATGGCCAAAGGCTTCTCCGACACCGGCCGCTTCGAACACGGCCCTCGCCGCGCCATCCACGTCGTCGGCGGCCTCGCCAGCCGCAGACCGCGCAAACGCCGCCCGCTGGGCCGCTGCTACCGTATCCCAGCAAAACTGCTGTCGTGCGGTCGGCGGCCCGATCGTCACCGTCCGCGTCATGTCCACGGAATACTCTCGGAGCACGCCGCCGAAATCCACCACGACCAGGTCGCCGTCGGCCAGCACCCGGTCGCCGGCCCGATGGTGCGGCACCGCTGCATTGGGACCAGAAGCGACGATGGTATCAAAGGCGGCCCGGTCGAACCCCTTCCGGCGGAGCTCCGATTCGATCGTGCCCGCCAGTTCCCGCTCCGAAACTCCGGCTAAGGCATTCGGGATTATACACTTAGAGACATCTGAAAGTCGCCGGCCGGCTTCCCGAAGAACGTGCAGCTCGGCCTCATCCTTGACGACGCGCAGGTCTTCGACCGCGTCGCCCACCGCGACCCACTCGATGTCGCCCCTGCGTTCGGCGCAGCGTCGCTTGAGGCCTTCGAACTCCGATACGGTCAGGGCTGAAGGCTCGAAACCAATCCGCCGAGCTTCGGTTGCGGCGAGCGACTCGGCCAGGCGCTCCTCCGCGCTGACCGTGCCCGGCCGGATGACGTCCGTTTCCAAGGCCGGAACCTGCCGCGCCAGATCCTCGAGCACGCCGGCGTAGCGCGAGTCGCTGATTAGCGTCAGCCGGCCTGGCGCGAAGACCAGATAACCTGCGCTGCCGAAGAAATGACTGAGATAGCCGATGTTCCGGCGATGACTGACGACGAGGACGTCGACCGGCACCGACGCCAGACGCCGCCCGAGGGCGTCGTGCCGGCGCTGGAGCGCCTCGACGGACGGACCGATCATCTAGGCGTGGATTTTAGCGCGTCGAGCCAGCGCTCTAGCTCGCCGAGCGCGGCCGCGTCTTCGGCCGAGAGCGTGGCGCCAGGGCGCGACGTCGCAGCTTCGTGGTCCCGAAGCGCCGTTTCAAGGCGGGCGAATGCATCGTCGCGGTCGGCGGATGCTTCTGGAAGATCGGCTGGTGCCTGAACGGAGGTGTCCGGCTTGAACGCGTCCAGGGCCTGGACCCCGTGCGGTGTCTCGGCGCCGAGCTGTTCGACGAGACGATCGAAATCGAACAGCGCTTCGACCGAGACGTCGGCGTCATCGGCCGCTGGCGACACCTGCTTCTCCATGCGCTCGACTGTTTCTTCGAGCTCGGGATCGTGGCGGGCGAGGTCGAGCGCGCGACGGTAATAGTTGAGCGCTTCCTCGAGCTCGCCGCGACGCTGGTGAATCTCCGCGAGCCCGCGAATCGCCGCGAGGTTGTCCGGCGCGTTGGCGACGACGACCGAGAGCTCGACGTGGGCATCCTGAAGCTGCCCCAGCTCGAGAAGTGCCCGGCCCAGGGTCACCCGCGCCGACAGGTATCCCGGGTGCCTCGCGAGGCCGGCCTGGCAGACGTCGATCGCCTCTTCGTTGGCGCCGGCCCGGCGCAGTTCCTCGGCCAGTTGCGCGAAGGCGATGGACGACGGGTCCGCCTGGACCCGCCGTCGCAACTCGAGGACGCGAGGGTTGTCAGCCGCCACGGCCCGCCCCATCAGGGGACGACGGAGATCGTCTGCGACACCGTGCCCTGCTGGCCGGCGTCGTCGGTCACGGTCAGCGTGATGACGTAGCTGCCGGCCTGGTCGTAGCGCTTCGAGACGGTCACACCGCTTCCGGTCCGGCCGCTTCCGAAGTTCCAGTCGTAGGCGACGATGCGGCGCCCGTTCGCGGCCCGCGACGCTTCGGCGGTGAAGAAGATCTCCTGGCTGGCGTGCGGCGCGGTCGGCGAATAGACGAAGGTCGCGGTCGGCGGACTGCCGGCCGCGATGGTCAACGTCTGCGATGTCTGAGCGCTCTGGCCGCGCGTATCGGTGACGCGCAGCGTGACCGTAAAGCTGCCGGCGGACCGGAATTCGTGGTCCACGTTCATGCCGCTGCCCGAGCTGCCGTCTCCGAACGACCAGGTGTAGCTGCAGTTGTTGCCGCAGGCCACGCCCTCGTCCTTCGTGCTCGACGCGTCGAAGAACACCGGGCTGAAGGTCGACGGAGTGCCCGGCGAGAAGGTGAACGCCGGCACCGGCGCGTTGTTCGGGGGCAGGATGACACCCGGCGGGATCAGCTTGATGTCGACCGTGCGGCGCACCGCGTTGCTGTAATCGCTGCCGATCGGGGTGAATCCGAGCGTCAGAACCTGACCCTCTCCCCCGTCGAGCGGCTTGGGCGGCGCCGTGTAGACCAGGCGGGCGCGGCCATCGTCACCGGTCACGATCGTGCGCGCCGAGATGGTGCCGAAGTCGGCCGGCAGCGCGCCGAGGAACATGTCGACCCGCAGGCTCAGGCCGCGGACCGGCTGATTGTTCGGGCCGCGCGCGTCAACGGTGATCGACGATTGCGACGACCCGTCCCAGAGCACCGTGTCGGGGCTTGCCTGGACGCTCAGATCGGTGGCCAGAGTCGATGGCCCGGCGAGCGCCGGCGCGTCGGTCTCCTTGACCGTGCACGCCGCCGTCGAGATGAGGGCCACGACGCCCAGAAGTGTCCGAATTCCCAGCTTGCGCATGATGATGCACTCCACTCGCACGGCCCTAGTTGCCGTCAGCCCAGTCGCCGAAGTTCACCTGGAGCGTGCCCGAGACCTGCACTTCGTTGCCGGCCTGGTCACGGCCGTAGAACGTAATCTCCGCGATGGTGCTGACGAAGACCGAGCCGCCGGCTCCGACCAAGGTCTTCAGCGGCGGTTCGAGCTTGGCCTGATTGCGGACGACATCGAAGGCGAAGGTGGTCGGCGCATCGCCCTGAACGGTGAACGTTGCGCCGCCGTCGAAGCCGTACGGCACATCCACGCCGGGGGTGTTCCGCCCGTCGCTGCGCCGGTACTCGACGTGATACCGGTTCACCGTGATCGAGTTGAGGCTCGACGGGCCGGTCGGCGTCGTCGGGTTCTTCAGCAGGACGCGCATCCGGACCTGGCCGAGGTCGTTGTAGACGACCGCAGAGCGGACTGCCGTCCCGTTATCCACGAGCGTCTGCACATCGGAGAAGAGCGGTGTGCCGAAGGTGCTCGAGTTGTTGCCCTGCGCGCCCAGAATCGAGTCGATGACGAGGTATGCCGGTGACGCGCCGGTGCGCGTCAGTTCGCTCGCGCACGAGGCCATTCCCATGGCGCTCGTGAGGACGAGCGCCAGGCCGGTCGCGGTTTGGAATTGGAAGATGCGCATGACGTGTTCTGCCCCTAGGCTTTCGTGATCCGCGGCGTGATGAAGATCAGCAGTTCGCGACTCTCGTCGTTCGTGACGTCGCGCTTGAACAGCCAGCCGAGCAGCGGAATGCGGTGCAGAACCGGCGTGCGATCCTCCACGTTCTGCTCGCGGCTGGTGAAGATGCCTCCGATAACCGTCGTTTCGCCGTCGGTGACGAGCACGCTGGTCACTGCGCGCTGGGTGTCAATCGGCGGAATGCCGTTGACCGAGCGGCTGTAGTCGGGCGCCGCGTTCTCCAGCGTGATCCGCATGATGACCGTGCCCGAGGCGGTGATCTGCGGCATGACGCGGAGCGTGAGCGCCGCGTCCTTGAACGTGACCGTGACGGTGTTGTTCGCCGAGGTCTGCACCGGGATCTGCACGCCCTGGGTGATCTCGGCTTCGACGTTGTTCTGCGTCGAGACGCGGGGCGACGAGAGCAGCTTGCCCTTGCCGGCCTTCTCGAGTGCCGACAGCGCCACGTCGATACCGAACGATCCGTTCACCGATCCGAGCGCGAGACCCAGCGCGGACGTCGCTGCGACCGTGCCCAGGTTGACGGCAGTCGGGACCGTGGCGCCGAGCGGCCCCTGCTCCGGCCCGACGCGGCCTGCGAGCGAGCCGTTGTTCGGGAACGCGAGAGGCGTCGTGTTGCCGAGCAGCGCGTTCGCGCGGCCGTTGATGCCCCACTGCACGCCGATGCTGCGGGCGAAGTCGCTCGTCGTCTGGATGATGCGCGCTTCGATCTCGACCTGGGGCTGCGGCGTGTCGAGCTCTTTGATCAGGCTGGCCTCGGTCGTCAGCGACGCGGACAGGTCGGAGATGATGAGCGTGTTCGTGCGCGAGTCGAACTGCACCGTGCCGCGCTGCGACAACGCGCTCTTCTCGAGGAGCGGCTTGATTTCTTCCGCTTTGGCGTAGCTGAGGGTGTGCGTCAGGACCTTGATCTCGCCCGACAGCGCCTGCTCCTCACCGAGCTTGCGGCGCTGCTTCTCTTCTTCGGCGAGCACGGTCAGCGGGGCGATGCGGACGATCGTGCCGTCGACGAAGTAGCCCAGCTTGTTCGCGCGCAGGATGATGTCGAGCGCCTGATCCCAGGGCACGTCGCGGAGCGCGACGTCTACCGATCCCTGCACGCTCGGGTCGATCACGATGTTGAGGCCGCTGATCTCGGCAAAGGTCCGCAGGACGGCGCGGAGATCCGCTCCCTGGAAGTCGAGGCTCACCGGATGCCCGCTGAAGGCCTTGTTGCCGCCGCTGCGGGTCATCGACTGCGAGGTGTCGACGGCCGGTGCCGACGGTTGACCGGACGGCGTCTGCGCGCGCGCGCCGGCGCCCACGACCACCGCAGGATCCTGAGAGACGGTCGCCTGCGGCGCATCTGCGTTCAGTGTCAGCGCCGACATCGGATCTGGCGTCGCACCCGCCGTGGCGCGCACGCGGACGATCGCGGACGGCCGCGTGTCGCGCGTGGACGCCGATGGCGTCACGACTTCGACGGCGGCGGCGGTCGATGGAGCTGCCGCCACTGCTGCGGCTGCCGGCGCAGACTGACCGTCGACTTCGACGAAGATCAGATTCCGCTGGCTGCGCACACGAGGCTGCACGGTGCCCGTCAACGCGACGCGCACCCGAGCGACCTGCTCGCCGGCGGCGCTGTTGCCGTGCTCGACTGCGACGGCGCGGATGGGACTGCCCGGGGCGGCGGTGAAGCCGTTGGCGTAGTCGCCCGCGACGACGTTCCGGAGCTCGACGACGAGCGTCGAGGGATCCGGCTGTGAGGTCTGATAAGCAACCGGCTCAGAGGCCTCGATGAGCAACGAGGACCGGTGGCCGTCTGCGGTGGACGAGATGGCCGTCAGCCGCGCGGCCGGTACGGTCGACGCAGCAGAGAGGCCTCGGTCACGCGCCAGCACGAGAGCGGCCAGCGCGAACGCGATCATTGGAATGGCGGAACGGCGGCGCATGAGTGGCTACTTCCCTTCGTCAGATGCACGCAGTCCCTTGCGCACTTCTTTCTGCTTCACGGGGGACAGCGGGTCGGTGACTTCCTGCAGGATGACCAGCCCCTGCGCATTGATGGTGCGGATGGTGCCGTCTTGCAGGTGGTCACTCGGGCGCGCGAGATAGGTCTTGTTGTCTGTTCCCTGGACGATGGCGACATAGCCGCCGCGGCTCTGCATGACGCCGCGGACAGAGACTTCGTCGACGCTGATGCCGGCGAGGCCCGCCCGGACATTCTTCGGCTGGCCCTTCTCCTGGCCGCGGGCCAGGAGGTTCTGGAACGGATCGCGCCGACCGTCGGCGCTGTAGGTGTAGTTGTCCACCGGCTTCAGCGCCGGCGCCGTTGCCGGCTTCGCGGGATCCGCAGGCGGCGCTGGAACGGCCGTCGCGGGAGCTGCCGCCGCGGGCGCTGCCGCCGCGGGCGCTGCCGGCTTCACTGCCGTCGTTGCAGCAGCCGCGGTGCTGGTCACGGGT
>DATJFF010000108.1:0-4114 GCA_035495795.1 Vicinamibacterales bacterium | reverse complement strand
AACGCGAAACCCAGCAAAGAAAACTAGCCTACGGCTTCTTTCCCTCCAGCCACTGCGGCTTGAAGCTGGAGTTGATGAGCCACTGCACCGGCGCGATCAGGGAATCGACCGCGGTGACGTAGTGGTCCCAGTCGACGTGCGCCAGGTCGTCGTCGGGCGAGTGGTATTCCTTCTGCAACCCGAAGCTGCCGATGGTCTGCGCCACCACGCCCTTCTTCGCCAGGATGTAGTTGTCGGAGCGCTGGAAGAACTGCTGCGTGGGATACGGGTCGGCCGTGAGGTTGGCGCCGTGCCGGGCGAGTTCGGGCCCGAAGTCGGTGCGGTCGTACCCGGTGATCCATAGCTGGTCGTGGCCGAGCTTGGGGTCGGGCCAGGCGAGCATCTCGAATTCCAGGTTGGCGGTGATGTCGGCGAGCGGGACCGGCGAGTGGCTGAGGAAGTAGGTCGAGCCCAGGCCGCCGAGCTCCTCGGAGCCAAAGAGCGCGAACAGCACGGTGCGCTTGGGCTTGGGGCCGGCAGCGATGGCGCGCGCCAGGTCGAGCACGGTGGCGGTGCCGCTGGCGTCGTCGCAGGCGCCGTTATAGATGTTGTCGATCTTGCCGTCGGGACCCTTCCGGTTGGGCCCGCCGTTGGCGGGCGTGCCCATGCCGAGATGGTCGAGGTGCGCGGTCAGCAGGATGACGTCCTGGTCGGCGTTGGGCTCGGTGCCGTGGATGATCGCGACGACGTTGGTGGTGTACTCGCGCTTCGGCTCGCCCAGGCTGGTAGCGAGCGAGATGGTCGTTCCCTCGGGCAGCTGGTCCAGTTGCTGCGCCGCCGCGGGGCGGAGCGTGACCACGTCGCGCTCGATACCGCGCATGCTCGACGGGCCGGCGTCGACGACGGCCTGCGTGAACATCGGGCGCTCCTGCGTCATCGAGTCCCACTTCTCGAGGCTCTGCTTCGACGCGCGCACCATCACCGCGGCGGCGCCGCTCTGCAGGAACCCGAACAGCTTCATGCCCCAGCCGCGCGGGTCGGTGTTGGTATCGACCTCCCAGAGGACGACGGCGCCGGACTTGACCTGCCCGCCCTCCGGCGGCAGCTTCTGCAGCGGTCCGGAGGCCGGCTTGCTGGAGCTACGCGAGAGGATGAACTCCTTGCCGTGCGTCCAGGTGACCGTTTGATTGTTGGCGGTGAAGCTGAGTGTCGGCGGCGCGGCCAGCTTCGGAGTGTCGATCTCGGCGGTCTGCAGGTAGCCCTTCTCGGATGCGGGCGGCACTCCGTACAGCTCGAACTGCGCCGCGATGTAAGTGGCGGCGATGGTCTCGTCGGGAGTGGCGCTGCCGCGCCCGCGAAGCGCGTCGGAGGCGAGGAAGTCGAGGTGGGCGCGGAGGCAGCGCGCGCAGGCGTGTTGCGTCTCAACCAGCGGATTGGGAGCCGCCTTCGCGGACTTCTTCTTCGCAGACTTGGCTTCGGCGGCGGCGGCGAGCGAGAGCAGGAGAATGAGCAGTACGAGCGAGCGCAAGCGGTTGGGCAAACGATCCTCCGGGCGACCCCGACAGTATAAGAGGGCTGCTACAATTCTTCTTCTGGCCGGCGGAGAACCCGGAATGAGAGTCGCCTCCAAGCCGTTGCTCGCCCTCGTCGCGCTGTCAGGCCTCGCCGCGCTCATGGCGGGATGCGGCGACTTCTTCGTCGACGACACGCCGGCGAACCAGGCGAAGTTCGCCTTCGTCGCCAACAACGGCTCGAACAACGTGACGGCTTACACGGTCGGCAATAACGCGGCCCTGGCGACCGCTCCGGGCTCGCCTTTTGGCGCCGCCACCGCGCCGAACGCGGTCGACGCCGACGCCGGCGGGCGCTTCGTGTACGTCGCCAACAACGTCGGCGGGCTGAGCGCCTTCACCATCAACCGCAACGACGGCTCGCTGGGCGCGATCACCGGCTCGCCCTTCAATCCCGGCACCGGGTATCTCGGTCTGGCGGTCGATCCCGCGGGCCGCTACGTCTTTGCCCTGACCACGGCCGGAAACCTCGAGGCGTACACCATCAACAACTCGACCGGGGTGATCACCATCAACGGCAGCGCCATCGCGATCGCAAGCACCATCGCGAACGGTGTGGTCGAGGACCCGTCGGGGAACTTCGTCTTCGTCGCCACGGGCGCCGCCGGCGTCGTGCCGCTCAAGATCGGGAGCACCGGGACGCTGACGGCGGGCAGCGTGCAGCCGCCCGCCCCGTGCACCGCCGCGAATCGCGTCGCGATCACGCCGAGCGCGCACTTCGCGTACATCACGGACGGGACAAACGTCTGCATCTTCAGCATCAACACAGCGACCGGAGCGCTGACCGCGGTGAGCGGCGGGAGCGGCGGATCTCCCGTAGCGACCGGCGGGACCACGCCCACGGGCCTCGCCGCCGACGCGACCGGCCACTTCCTCTACGTCACCAACGCCGGCACCAGCACCGTGACCGCGTTCAACATCGGATCCGACGGGCGACTCTCGACCATCGCCGGCTCGCCGTTCCCGGCGGGCAGCACCCCGCTGGACGTGAACTCCGATCCCTCCGGGCAATTCCTATACGTGGTCAATAACGGCGCGGCCAGCGTCGAGATGTACACCATCAACACGTCGACCGGGGTGCTGACCGACCGCGGGCCCACGGGCGCCGGTACCAGCCCGGTTGCCATCGTGACCACGCCGTAGTTGTCGAAGCGGCCTGCCCGATTTAGAATCCGCGCGCATTTTCTTTCCACCGACGAATGGCAGAGATCCGCAAGATCGGGATTTGCACCGGGGGAGGCGACTGCCCCGGGCTGAACGCGGTGATCCGCGCCGCGGTGAAGACCGCGGTGCTGCGCTACGGCTACGAAGTCGTGGGTATCGAGGACGGCTTCGACGGCCTGATCTGGCCGGCGCAGAAGTCGCGGCCCCTGACACTCGACGACGTCAGCGGTATCCTGCCGCGCGGCGGCACCATCATCGGCACCACCAACCGCGGCGACCCGTTCAAGTACAAGTTCGTGGAGGGCGGCCAGGAGATCGTCAAGGACGTCTCCGACGACGTGATCCGCAACGCCAAGGCGATGGGCCTGGACGCGCTCATCGTCATCGGTGGCGACGGCACGCAGAAGATCGGCCTGCAACTGTGGGAGAAAGGACTGCCGGTCGTCGGTGTCCCCAAGACGATCGACAACGACCTGTCGGCGACGGAGATCACGTTCGGCTTCGACACCGCGCTGCACACCTGCACTGACGCGATCGACAAGATCCACACGACCGCCGAATCGCACCACCGCATCATGGTGGTCGAGGTCATGGGCCGCGACGCCGGGTGGATCGCGATCGAGGCGGGCCTGGCGGGCGGAGCGCACGTCATCCTCATTCCCGAGATCCCGTTCACCATCCAGAAGGTCTGCGACTTCGTCCGTGACCGCGAGGCCGTGGGCAAGCGCTTCACCATCGTGGTGGTCGCGGAAGGCTGCAAGCAGCCGGGCGACATGGCAACGAAGTTCGCGGAGCAGAAGCGCGCGGTGCCGCGTCCCAGCCAGATCGGCTACGCCATCGGCGAGGCGATCGGCATGTGCGCGAAGCGCGAGACGCGCGTCACCGTGCTGGGACACATCCAGCGCGGCGGCTCGCCCTCACCCTTCGACCGCATCCTTTCGACCCGGTTCGGCGTGGCCGTCGTCGACCTGATCGCGGAGAAGAAGTTCGGCCAGATGGTCTGCCTGCGCGAAGCGCGCATCCACTCGGTGCCGATCGCCGACGCGGTCGGCGCCATGAAGGCCGTCGACCCCAACGGCGAGATGGTCACCATCGCCAAGAAGATCGGCGTCTGCTTCGGCGATTGACGCGAGCACTCGACGAATAAGCGCCGCCCCTCCGCTTTTCCTTCCTGCTATAGTCGTCTGTTCACCACAGGAGATGAACGCGCGCGCTCACGTCCGCTTTCTGTTCGCATGTTGGCTGCTGCTCGCCTTAGCCGGCTGCGGCCGCCGGGCGGAGCAGTCGAATGAGGTGATGTACGTCGCCGTGCCGCAGGTGATGCTGCGCGACCGCGTGGCCGCCGTCTACAACAAGGTCGGGACGGCGAAGAACGGCGAGAAGCTGGTCGTGCTCGACCG
>DATJFF010000107.1:0-45232 GCA_035495795.1 Vicinamibacterales bacterium | reverse complement strand
TGTCTCGGGCACGCTCTCGGTCGCGATCGCGCCAGCCCCGGCGGCTTCCAGCATCTGCACCACCTCGCGCGGGCTGAGGGCGTCGGGACCGCCGAACTCCACGACCGTGTTCCGCGACGCGCCGTCGCTCACGGCTGCTGCCGCGGCGCGGGCCACGTCGCGAGCCGACACCCAGCTCACCGGGCGGCTGCCATCGCCGTAGAACCGCACTGTCCGGTTCGCGGCGTCGAAGCCCAACGCCGGCGTGAGCCACACTTCCATGAAATACGACGCTTGAATGATCGTGTAGGGAACGCCCGACGCTTTGAGCGATTGCTCGACTGCGCGCTTGGCCGCGGTCAAGGGAAATTGCAGCGCCGGATTCTCCCGGAACGAAACGAACACGAACCGCTCGACGCCAGCGGCCTTCGCGGCCTCCACCAGCGCGAGCTGTCCCTTGCGATCGACCGTTTCGATCGAGTCGCCTGCCTGCCGGGACAGGGTCGACGACGCGGTCGAAACGACGGCCTGCACGCCCGCGCAGGCGCGCGCGAGTGAGGCGGGATCCTTCAGATCGCCTTCGACGAGCTCGACGCCGAGCCCGCCCAGCTGCGCGCGACGATCCGCGTTCGAGCTCGGTCGGACGAGCGCCCGGACATGGTGGCCGGCCGCGAGCAAGTGCGTGCAGATTTCCGGACCGAGCAGTCCCGTGGCGCCAACCAGCAGTGTCGTCATGATCACCCTCCTGGAGAGCGGGGATCTCGCTGGTGACCGGGCCCGCGTCGGCGAGCTGGGCTGAGGTCTGCAGAGCAGGAGATCGCGACCGCGCCGGCGACACTGTAGCGCAACAACAAGGCCGGGCGGCGCTGCGCTGTCGAGCTCGGGCGAGCGAGCAATCAGGAAGACTGGACGCGGAGGTATCGGTCCACCGCCGCCGCGGCCCGCCGCCCGTCGTCGATTGCCCAGACGATCAGCGACTGGCCGCGTTGCATGTCGCCTGCGGCGAAGACGCCAGGGACGTTCGTCATCCACTCGGCGTCGCGAGCCACCGTGCCGCGCGTCGTCATTGTCACGCCGAGCTCGTCGAGCAGCCGGCTCTTGTCGGGACCGAGGAACCCGAGCGCGAGCAGCACGAGATCGGCGGGGCGCTCGAAGTTCGTTCCGGGGACGGCTTCGAATCGGCGGCCGGCGCCCTCGCCAACCGGCGTGACTTCATGGCCGCGAAGCGCACGAACCCGGCCAGTCGCATCGCCGATTAGTGCCGTGGTCGCCGCCGCATATACGCGTTCGCCGCCCTCTTCATGTGCCGAGGAGGTGCGGAAGATGTTCGGCCAGAGCGGCCATGGGTTGTCGGCGGCCCTCTCCTGTGGCGGTGCCGGCAGCAACTCGAGCTGGGTCACCGACGCGGCTCCCTGGCGGTGGACGGTACCGAGGCAATCGGCGCCGGTGTCGCCGCCGCCGAGGATGATGACGTGCCGCCCCGCCGCGGACCACCCGGCGGCATCGGCCACGACGTCGCCCTCGCAGATGCGATTCTGGCGCGACAGGTAATCGACTGCGAAATGCACACCGGCGAGGGCGCGGCCCGGCACGTCGAGATCGCGCGGGCGGCCGGCGCCGCCGGCGAGCAGGATCGCATCGAAATCGCGTTGCAGATCCGCGGCGGTGATGTCGGCCCCGACGTGCACGCCGGGGCGGAGAACCACGCCTTCCTCGGCGAGAAGCGCGAGACGGCGATCGAGCACCCGCTTCTCGAGCTTGAACTCGGGAATCCCGTAGCGGAGCAGGCCGCCGATGCGATCGGCCTTCTCGAAGACGGTGACGGTGTGCCCGCGGCGATTGAGCTGAGCGGCCGCCGCAAGACCCGCCGGGCCCGAGCCGACGATCGCGACTTTCCGCCACGTCCGCGTGGTCGGCGGATCGGCGACAATCCAGCCCTCCTCGAACGCGCGATCGACGATGGCCAGTTCGATCGACTTGATCGAGACCGGATCGGCGTTGATCCCGAGCACGCACGAGCCCTCACACGGGGCAGGGCAGAGGAGCCCGGTGAACTCGGGGAAATTGTTCGTCGCGTGCAGGCGGTCGATGGCCGCCCGCCAGTTGTCGCGATAGACGAGGTCGTTCCAGTCGGGGATCAGGTTGCCGAGCGGACAGCCCTGATGACAGAACGGGATGCCGCAATCCATGCACCGCGCCGCCTGCCGCGTCAGCTCCTCGGGCTGGAAGGGCGTGTAGACGTGGCGGTAGTCGTGGACGCGCGTGGCCGCAGGCCGGGCCGGTGGCTTGACTCTCTCGAAGTCGATGAACCCGGTTGGCTTGCCCACGGTCAGGCTCCGACCCGGTCGAGCCACGCCGGCGCCGCCTGTGCGCGAGCCGGAACCGCCTCCATCCAGACACGCCTGAAGTCGCGCGGCATGATCATCACGAATCGAGATAGGGCCACGGGCCAGCTCGCCAGCAGCCGTGCGGCAACAGCGCTTCCGGTCAGTTCCGCGTGGCGCGACATCAGCCGATGCATGGCCGCAATTTCCGTGTCGTCGGCGATTGTCTCCAGATCGACCATCTCCCGATTGCAGCGCGTCACGAAGCTGCCGTCCTCGTCGAGCACGAACGCGACCCCGCCGCTCATTCCCGCCGCGAAGTTGCGCCCGGTGTTGCCGAGGACGATGACCCGGCCGCCGGTCATGTACTCGCAGCCGTGGTCACCGACGCCTTCGACAACGGCTTCCGCTCCGCTGTTGCGCACGGCGAAGCGTTCCCCGGCCACGCCGCGGACGAACGCTTCACCGCTGGTGGCTCCGTAGAGCGCGACGTTGCCGATGATGACGTTCTCCTCGGCGACGAACGCCGCCGAGCGCGGCGGCGCGATGACGAGCCGTCCGCCCGACAGCCCCTTGCCGACGAAATCGTTGGCGTCGCCTTCGAGCGCGAGCGTGATGCCGCGGGGCAGGAACGCTCCGAAGCTCTGCCCGGCCGATCCCGTGAGTTGCACGTCGATGGTTCCATGCGGCAACCCGCTGCTGCCGTAGCGCCGCGTCACCTCGTAACCCAGCAGCGTCCCGATCGTCCGATCCGTGTTGCGGACCGCACGGGCGATCGTCACTCGCGTGCGGCGATCGAGCGCCGGCCCTGCTTCGGCGATCAGCGCGTGATCCAGAACTCCCTCGAGACTGGGACCTTGCGGCTCCGTGGCGCGGCGAGCGGAGCCGGGCGGCACCGCCGGCTGATAGAGCAGCGGTGCAAGGTCGAGCCCGGCTGCCTTCCAATGATCGATGGCGGGTGCGAACTCGATGCAATCGGAACGGCCGATCATCTCGTCGAGCGTGCGGAACCCGAGCCCGGCCATCAGCTCGCGCATTTCCTCGGCGATGAACTCGAAGAAGCGCTGCACGAACTCGGGCTTGCCGGCGAAGCGCTTGCGCAGCTCGGGATCCTGCGTGGCGATGCCGACCGGGCAGGTGTTGAGATGACAAACGCGCATCATTACGCAGCCCATCACGACCAGCGGCGCGGTGGCGAAGCCGTACTCCTCAGCGCCAAGCAGCGCCGCGACGACCACGTCGCGTGCGGTCTTCAGCTGCCCGTCCACCTGGACGACGATGCGATCGCGCAATTGGTTGAGGAGGAGCACCTGCTGGGTCTCGGCCAGTCCCAGCTCCCAGGGGACACCGGCGTGCTTGAGGCTGGTGAGCGGCGAGGCGCCGGTCCCGCCGTCGTGTCCCGAGATGAGGACCACGTCCGCGTGCGCCTTCGAAACACCCGCGGCGACGGTTCCAACCCCCGACTCGGCGACGAGCTTCACGTGCACGCGAGCCTTCGGGTTGGCGTTCTTGAGATCGAAGATCAGCTGCGCGAGATCCTCGATCGAGTAGATGTCGTGGTGCGGCGGCGGTGAGATGAGGCCGACGCCGGGCGTCGAGTGCCGCACCTTGGCGACCCAGGGATAGACCTTGTGTCCGGGGAGCTGCCCGCCTTCGCCGGGCTTGGCGCCCTGGGCCATCTTGATCTGGATGTCGTCAGCACTCACCAGGTACTCGCTGGTCACGCCGAATCGGCCCGATGCGACCTGCTTGATCGCGCTCCGCCGCGAATCGCCGTTCGAGTCCGGGACGTTGCGGGCCGGGTCCTCGCCGCCTTCGCCGGTGTTCGACCGCGCGCCCATCCGGTTCATCGCGATCGCCAGCGTCTCGTGCGCCTCCTGGCTGATCGATCCGAATGACATCGCGCCGGTGGAGAAGCGGCGCAGGATCGAGGTGACCGGCTCGACCTCCTCGAGCGGCAGTGCCGGGCCCGCCGGCTTGAGCGTGAACAGCCCCCGCAGCGTCGCGCGCCGCTGGCTCTGATCGTCCACCAGCCGCGTGTACTCCTTGAAGATCCCGTACTGCCCGCTCCGCGTCGCGTGCTGCAGCCGGAAAACGGTCTCGGGATTGAACAAGTGGTACTCGCCGTCCCGCCGCCACTGATACTCGCCGCCGCTGTCGAGCTCCACCGCACCGGCGGGCTGTCCGCCGAACGCACGTTCGTGGCGGCGGCGAACCTCCTCGGAGATTGCCGACACGCCCGCCCCGCCGAGGCGCGAGGGCGTGCCGGTGAAGTACTTCTCCACGAAGGCACGATCCAGGCCGACGGCTTCGAAGATCTGGGCGCCGCAGTAGCTCTGGAGGGTCGAGATGCCCATCTTCGACATCACCTTGAGCACGCCCTTGTTGAGCGCCTTGATATAGCGCGCCACGGCCTGGTCGTGCGTGGCGCCGCGCAGCAACCCCTGGCGGATCAGGTCGTCGAGGCTTTCGAACGCCAGGTATGGATTCACGGCCCCGGCGCCGTAGCCCATGAGCAGCGCCACGTGGTGGACCTCGCGCGCGTCGCCGGTCTCGATCAGCAGCCCGCAGCGCGTCCGCGTTCCCTGGCGCACGAGGTGATGGTGCACGCCCGCGGTCGCGAGCAGGCTGGGAATCGGCGCGTGCCGCGCGTCGACGCCGCGGTCGGAGAGGATGATGATGCCGTAGCCGGCGGCCACCGCCTGGCTGGCCTTGTGGCAGAGCGCTTCCATCGCGCGCTCCAGCCCGGGTCCGTCCTCGGCCGGGTCGTAGAGCAGCGGCAGCGTCGTCGAGCGGAAGGGCGATCCCGGCGGCAGGTGGCGGAGCTTGGCCACGTGATCGTTGTGGATCACCGGCGTCGCGATCTTGATCTGCCGGCACGACTCGGGTCGGGCCTCGAGCAGGTTTCCTTCGGGGCCGAGCGTCGAGGCCATCGACGTCACCAGCTCCTCGCGAATCGCATCGAGCGGCGGGTTGGTGACCTGCGCGAACAGCTGCGCGAAATAGTCGTAGAGCAGCCGCGGCCGCTCCGACAGCACCGCCAGCGAGGTGTCGGTGCCCATGGATCCAATCGGCTCTTCGCCCCCGAGCGCCATCGGCCCTAGGAGTATCCGGAGATCCTCCTGGGTGTAGCCGAAGGCCTGCTGCCGGCGGAACACGGTCGGGTGATCGGGGCGCTCGGCGCGGGCCGCGGGCAGGTCGTCGATGTCCACGAGGTGGCGGCGCAGCCACTCGCCGTAGGGGCGTTCGACGGCAAGCGTGCGCTTGATCTCCTCGTCGCCCACGATTCGCCCTTCCGCGGTGTCAACGAGCAGCATCCGGCCGGGACGCAGCCGATCCTTGCGGAGGATGCGCTCGGGCGGAATGTCGAGCACGCCGACTTCCGAGGCCATGATCACGAGGCCGTCGGTGGTCACCGTGTAGCGCGACGGCCGCAGCCCGTTCCGATCGAGGACCGCGCCGATCACCGTGCCGTCGGTGAAGGTGATCGAGGCGGGGCCGTCCCACGGCTCCATCAGCGACGAGTGGTACTCGTAGAAGTCGCGAACCTGCGGATCCATGTCGGCCCGGCCGGCCCACGGCTCGGGAATCATCATCAGGACAGCGTGCGGCAGCGAGCGGCCCGACATCACCAGCAGCTCCAGCACGTTGTCGAAGGTGGCGGTGTCGCTGCCGCCGGGCCGGACCGCGGGGAGGACCTTGGCCAGATCGTCGCCGAGGATCTCCGACGCGAGCAGTCCCTCGCGCGCCCGCATCCAGTTGACGTTGCCCTGGAGCGTGTTGATCTCGCCGTTGTGCGCGACGTAGCGATAGGGGTGGGCAAGCGGCCACGACGGGAACGTGTTGGTCGAGAAGCGCTGGTGGACCAGCGCGAGTCCCGACTCGAACGCGTCGTTCAACAGATCCGGGAACATCGCCCCGAGCTGCGAGGCCGTCAGCATTCCCTTGTAGATGAGCGTGCGCGACGAGAGGCCGACGATGTAGAAGGCCCTTCGGTGCTCGGCCGCGATCGCGAGTTCGTCTACCGCCGATTCGATTCGCTTGCGGATGACGAACAGCTTCCGTTCGAAACGGATCGCCGCATCGGGTCCGTCGAGCCCCGCGCCGCGGCCGACGAACAGCTGCTCGAAAACCGGCGCGACAGCCGCCGCGTTCCGGCCGATCGCCCAGAGGTTGGTCGGTACCAGGCGCCAGCCGAGCGCCTGCTGTCCCTCCTCGCCGACGACCTGCTCGATCACCGCCCGTATCTGCCGTCGGGCGGCTTCGTCCTGCGGCAGGAACACGAGACCGGCTCCGTAGGCGCCCGGAGCCGGCAACGTGAACGGCAGCCGCTCGCGAAGGAAGCGATCCGGGAGCTGCACCAGGATGCCGGCGCCGTCGCCGGTGTCCGGGTCGGACCCGGCCGCGCCCCGGTGCTGCAGGTTCATCAGCAGTTCGAGCGCCTGGCTGACGATCTCGTGTGAGCGGGTTCCCTCGATGTGGGCGACGAATCCGACGCCGCAGGCATCGTGCTCGTCAGCGGATCGGTAGAGACCCTGGTCGCCTGGTTCCTCCGGCGGGTGTGCCATAAACGTGCTCCGAGCAGGCACACGTTAGAAAGAATCGACCCATATTGAAAGCGCAATGTATCGATGAAATAAATCCGTTCAGATTATGAATCAGGATGCATGGGCACCGGCGTCACGGCGTCTTGATCCTGCTCGCCGGTCCGGATGCGATAGATGCGCTCGATCGGCAGCACCATGATCTTTCCGTCGCCGACCTCGCCGGTCCGAGCCGCGCCGAGAATCGCGTCGACGGTCGGCTGCACGAAGTGGTTGGAGACGCCGATCTCGAGCCGGACTTTCTCGGCGAGCGCCATCTTGACGGTGGTGCCGCGGTAGTTCTCGACCTGCTCCATTTCGCCGCCGTGGCCCTGCACGCGGCTGATCGTCAAGCCGCGCACCTCGGCGTGGAACAGCGCCTCGAGGACATCGCTCAATTGCTCGGGACGGACAATCGCGACGATCAGCTTCACAGCGCGCCTCCACTGCTGGCGACGACGGGGCTCGAGCGCCGCCCGGGCGCGGCCTCGGCCGGGGTCACGAGGATCGCGCCATCGCCGGTGGTGTAGGCCTCCTCGCCGTGCTCGGTGACGTCCATGCCGACGCCTTCGACGCGGCTGCCGATGCGGAGCGGCATGACCGCCGCGATCGCCTTCAGAATCACGAACGTCGCGACGCCGCTGTAGGCGAGCACGATCAGCACGCTGTAGGCCTGGATGCCGAGCTGAGCGCCGTGGCCTGCAATCATCCCGCTCGGGCCGCCGCTCCACGCCGGATCGGCGAACACGCCGGTAAGCAGCGCGCCGGCGGCCCCGCCGGTCCCGTGCGCGGCGACGACGTCGAGCGAGTCGTCGAGGCGAGTGCGAGCGCGCAGGATGAGCGCGAGGTAACTCGGGATCGCCCCAAGCGCGCCCATCGCGAGCGCTGCCCCGGGGCCGACGTAACCGGCTGCCGGTGTGATGACGACGAGTCCGACGACGATCGCGGTTGCCGCGCCGATGGCGGTGACGCGTCCGCCGCGGGTGAGATCGAGCAGCGTCCAGGTGGCGAGCGTTGCCGCCGGAGCGAGAAACGTATTGACGAACGCGAGCGCCGCTGTCGGGTTGGCGCCCAGGGCGCTCCCGGCGTTGAACCCGAACCATCCGAACCAGAGCAGCCCGGTGCCGAGCAGCGTCAGCGGCACGCTGTGCGGCAACATCGCGTGGCGGCCGTAGTCTCGGCGCGGGCCGACTACCAGCGCGGCGACCAGCGCTGCGGCCGCGGCATTCACGTGAACCACTGCGCCGCCGGCGAAGTCGAGGGCGCCGTCGCCGGCGAGAAATCCGCCGCCCCAGACCCAGTGCGCGACCGGCGCGTACACCCCCAGCGTCCAGAGCACGATGAAGGTCAGGTAGCTGCCGAACCGCAGCCGCTCGACCACCGCGCCGGAGATGAGCGCCGCGGTAATCACCGCGAACGTCCCCTGGTAGGCCATGAACAGCAGGTGGGGAATCGTCCCGTGGGCCTCGAGGCCGACGCCGCGCAGTCCGACGTACTGCAGCGCACCGGCGAAGCGGCCGCCGCCGCCGAAGGCCAGCGAGTAGCCGGCCAGGGCCCAGGCGACGGCCACCGGGCCGAGCGCGACGAAACTCATCATCATCGTGTTCAGCGCGTTCTTGGAGCGCACCATACCGCCGTAGAACAAGGCGAGCGCTGGGGTCATCAGCAGCACCAGGGCCGTCGAGATGAGCATCCAGGCGATATCCGAGGTGTTCATGCCGGCATTGAATAGAAGTGAGGTGGTCCATGTCCAATACGCAATGTTTCTGGGACCCATCGCGAAAAGACGCTCTCCCGCGCCTGCGCAGCTCTGCACTGCCCGTGAATGACGTTCTGGCTTGCGCGTCTCGTTGCTAGACTGTGTCCGGCGAAGGAGAGATGACATGCGTATAAAGCTGGTGGGCTCGGCGGCGATCGGGTGCGTGATGGCGGCGGCGCTCGCGGTCGCGCAGGGTGTTCCCGGCGTGAAGCTGCCACCTTCGCCGCCCGGGCAGGCGGCCGTTCAACTGGGCGGTGCCTGGGAGAAGACCGCGGAGGGCTCGCGCTACAAGGACGGCAAATGGGTGCTGCTGGACTACAGCCGCCCGCTGCTGCGCGGCCGCAAAGACATCTTCGGCGCCGGCGATGAGTACGGCAAGCAGGTGATGGACGGCACCGCGATCTGGCGCGCGGGCGCCAACGACACGACCCGCCTGACCACGCAGGTGCCGCTCCAAATCGGCGGCAAGACGATCCAGCCCGGCGTTTACAACGTCTTCGTCGATCTCAAGCCAGGCAACTGGACGTTCGTGCTCAACACCCAGACGATCCAGGAGAAATACGACCCGAATGAGAAGGTGAAGCTCTACGGCGCCTACAACTACGACGCGAAGTTCGATATCCTGCGCGCTCCGATGACGGTCAGGGCGACGGACGCGAGTATCGAGCAGTTCACGATTGCTTTCGTGAACGTCAGCGACAACCGCGCGACGCTGACGATGGCGTGGGAGAAGACCATGGCAGCGATCGATGTCGCCGTGGCGGGGATGAAATAGCATCGCGGACGCTCGACCGATGAACGTTCGTTCGCCGGCCGACGTCGTCGTCGAGCTCCGCCGGGTGCCCCTGGCGGAGCGCCTCCTGCTGGGCCAGAGTGCCAGCGCTGCGGTGGCCATTGCCTGCGCCGCGATTGCCGCCGTTGCTGCGTGGCTGCTGTGGTCGCCCGGTCATCTCTATTCGCGCGAGATGACCTGGGATCTGCTGTTCAACCTCGAAGGCGCGTGGCAGATCGAGCAGGGCCAGATTCCTCACGTGGACTTTCACGAGCCGTTGGGGATGCTGGGCTTCACCCTGACGTCCTTCGGCTTCCACGTCGTCGGCTTCACGCCTCGCGCCTTCCTGGTCGGCGAGATGGCGGTGCTTGTCGCGATTCTCGCCACGGCCATCCCGGTTGCCGCGCGCCGGCTGGCGCCTGCGCCGGCGGTGCTGTTCACCGCGTATGTCGCGCTCCTGATCCTCCAACCCGCGAACATCGGTGACGCGCCCAACGCGTACTCGTTCGCGATGTCCTACAACCGCTGGGGCTGGGCCGCGCTGTCGACGCTCTGCCTTCTGTTGTTTGTCGATCCGAGACGCGGTCGCGACTCGCAATGGGACGAGGTGGTTACGGCGCTGCTCTGCGTGTTCCTCTTCTACCTGAAGATCACGTTCGCCGCGGCCGCCGTCGGCGCGCTGGCCGTCGCCATGGTTCTCATGAGGCGTCTCAGACGGCACTGGGGCTCGTGGCTGGTCGTCGTCGGCGGGCTGGCGCTGATTGCGGCGGCGCCGGTCAACCGCGCCTACATCAGGGAAATATGGATTTACGCCAACTCGGGCTACGCGCGAATCGATCTCGCGTACCTGGTCAACATCTTCATCGCCAACCGCGCCGAGTACACGCTGCAGGGCGCCGTGCTGGGAATCCTGTTCTGGCTGTGGCAGGCCGGGAGGGTCCGGCTGGAGGTCGTGGTCGCGTCGTTCGTCGTGACCGCGATTGGGTTGTTCGTGCTGACCCAGAACGCCCAGTTCGCTGACATCCCGCTCGGCATCATCATCTGCCTGATGCTTTACAACGCGCTGGCGATCACCCGGCCGACGTCGCTGACTCCGGGCCCGCACGCGTCGATGCCGTCCGGACTCCGGACCCTCTTGATCGTCGTCTTGCTGTGGCCAGCGCTGACGGTGTTCGGTTCGGCCAAGGTGTTCGCGGGTTATTACCATGCCGCCACCGGCAGCGAAGTGATGCTGGCTCCGTCGACGACGAACCTGCGCGGGCTCGCCGTGCCGCCGCTCGATCACGAAGTGCCGATCGATCTCGCGCGGATGGGATATTCCATCCTGAGCTCGACGCGTCCGTCACCGCTCCGCGATCCGCTCACCCAGGCGGAATACGTGGAGAGCCTCGTCGAGGCGGCGTCACTGCTGGCCGGCCATCCGCAGAAAGTGCTCGTCATCGATCAAGTGAACCCGATGCCGTACGTGCTCGGATATCCGCCGCCGCGCGGCAGCCTGTTGTGGATGGGGCCCGACGCGCCGCCGCGCGTTGCGGGCGCGATCTTCGACGATGTCGACGTCGTGCTGGTGCCGAAGTACTCGACCTACGCGCCGACAACGGCGCTGATGCTTCGCACCTACTACGACTACCTGCAGCGGCATTTTCCCGATCGGACCGAGAGCGCGCGCTGGACGATCCTGCGCCGGGCCGCCGCCGCGTCGCGTTGACGCCGGCCTAGGCGCCTGCCTTCGGACGACGGCGCGTTGCCAGCGACGGCAGCGATCCCATGTGCGCCGGCTCGTTCGCCGATTCCGGCGTGTTGGAGAGTTTCGCTGCCTGGAGGTCGTGATAGAGGTGTGCGCGGTAGCTTTCAACCAGGGCGGTATCGCGGCAGCCGACGAGCGAGCCGCCGCACAACTGCCGCATTGCCGCGTTCGCCGCGAACAGCTCGTTCGCCGGCACGCCAGCATGATCGAGCAGGCGCGCGCCCAGGAAACACAGATCCAGACCCTGCTCGGGCCCGTCGGTGGCGATGTCGACGCCGCCTCCGTTGCCCTTGATGGTGTAGCGCGTCAGGAAACGCGGCTCCTGGAGTAACGACGTGAACGGCACCACGCCCTGGAAATTCGGCTGGTGATCGCCGAAATAGGCAAACACGGTCTTCCTGGCGCTCTGCTGCAGCTGCTCCTCGAACGCCACGGTGTCCAGGCTGAGGCGCTCCATGCGCGACAGCCACTCGGAGACGCGACCTGCGGTGGCCCGATCGAGCGCGCTCCGTTCGAGCCCGTGCGAGACCTCGTGAGATGCGTCGTACGGGCCGTGCTGAATCATCGACAGCATGAACAGGAACAGCGGCTCGGTGGACGTTCTCGAAAGGATCTTGAGCGCGTAAGTGATGAGGTCCTGGTCCTCAACGACCGTCGTCGCGAGCGATTTGTTCTGCCACTCTGGAAAATCGAGCGGGTTGAGCACTTCGTCGAACCCGAGGTCGTTGTACGCGGATTCCGCGTTGTAGAACGACTTCTCCACGGGGAAAAGCACGACCGATCGATATCCGTGGTTGCGGAGCAGCCGCGGGAGGCTGTAACGCAGGTGTGGCGTCACCGTGTAATAGACGCCCTGGCCGGCCGCGCCGAAGTCCCGATGTGTAAGGCCGGTGAGCAGCGCGAACTCGCTCAGCCACGTGCTGCCGCCCCACGTCGGGACCCTGAGCCATCCGTGCTCGCGCGTCCAGGCGTCGGGCTCGTGCATGCGGAGTACCGGCAGGCTGGCGCCGGGCACGTCGAAGATTCGGGGATCGGTGGCCGACTCCTGCAGCCAGACGACGATGTCGGGCGGCCGCGAGCCGCGCCGGATCGTCCGGTGCGGCAGCGTCGCTGCGCGCTCGCGGAACAGTTGGCCGTCGCCCTTCACGCGCGGCGGCTGATACCTGAGCGACGAAGCCGAGAACAGCAGGTTCGCGAAGTGCCCGTAGCTGTTGAATCCGAACGGATCGAACTCGTGCCGATGACGGAAGCGGATGTCGAATGCCACCAGGATCGCGGCCAGCAGCAGCGCGGCCCCGCGGGCCGGCCAGTCCAGAGCCTCGACGTCCGGCATGAATATCCAGCTCAACGCGAGGCCCATCATGCAGAGCACGATGAAGACGGCGATGTAGGGATAGAGATGGAGCACCAGCCAGTTGGCTCGATTCATCACCATCCGGAAATCGATCACCGTGAGCGTGTCGGCGAGATATTTCCACTTGAGCCAGTGGAGGCGCTGAAGCACGAAGACGAGCGCGGTGCCGAGCGCGAAGCTCTTCCAGAACTGACCCGTCGCGGCGGCCAGGACGCTGACCGGCACGATCCAGAACGAGAGGTTGATGATCGTCGTGACGACGTCCGGGCGACGCCGCAGGCAGATGTGGGCAACCCAGGCACTCATGCCGACGACCGCCGCCAATGCGGCGGCGCGCGACACGAATTCCAGAGCTGTCATGATGCAAACATCATATCGGTCACGCCGTGCATTCAACGTATTGAAAATACGAGCACCGTCGAATGAACACACCTGTGGGGTAAGCTGATGGTGCCGGCACGTGCATTCGTGTGGGTGAAGGGTCCCGGGCCGCTTCGCCGCCGGCATCGGAGCGAGGATTCAGCGAGATGACAACAGCGCCGCCTGTTGTGCGCGACCGAAAAGTATGCATGCTGGCGTATTGGGATTCACCGACGGCGCTGCCTCCGATGTTCAATCACGGCGTGTCGCTCTCGGCCGACGGCTTCGACGTCGTGATGATCTGCCTCGCCGCGAATGCCGCCGGCGCAGCGGCGGACCCGCTGGTGCCCGGCTTGTCGAGCACCCGGCTTCAGATTCGCTCCCGTCAGTTCTTCCAGCGTCTTCTCGGTCCCGCACCGCCGCGCCCGCTCGCCGCGGTGCAGTGGGCCGTCTCGTACTTCGAGTTCGTCATCAAGAGCATCGCCGCGGCGCTCAGGACCGGCGCCGATGTCTACGAAGCCAACGATCTGCCGCCGTTGCTGCCGGCCATCGTCGCCGCGAGGCTGCGCCGCAAACCGGTTGTCTATCGCGCTCACGAGCTGTGGTCCGAGGCCACTCCGAACGTGCGCTTCGCCGGCTTCTGGCGATGGATGGAGCGCAGCCTCGTGCCGAAGTGCGATTACGTGATCACGCCCGAAGAGAATCGATCGCGGATTTACCATGACGAGCTGAAAGCCCGGCGCCCGCCCATGACCATCCGGAACTGTCCCCCTTACCGACCGCCGACCCAGAGCAGCCGGCTGCACGACGAAATGCGCCGGCGCGGAAGACCGAGCTCGACGATCGTGCTCTACCAGGGGCTGATCGATTCGATGCGCTGCATCGAGGAGATCGCCGAAGCGAGCCGGTCCTTCGATGCCGGTGTCGTGCTGGTCGTGATGGGAACCGGTTTCGGCCGGTGGGCCGGCGCCACCGCCGCGCTCGCGGAATTCGAGCGGGTTGTCGTCCTTCCTCCTGTGCCGTACGAGGAGCTGGCCCCGTTCACCGCCTCAGCCGATATCGGCGTCCTTCTTTACCGCAACGACTGCCGCAACAACTATTACTGTGCGCCGAACAAGTTGTTCGAGTACATGATGATGGGTCTGCCGGTGATTGCCCCCAACTATCCCGGAATGCTGACACTCGTCGAGGGCGAGGGCGTCGGGTTGTGCGTCGCCCCCGACTCGCCGCGCGCGATCGCGGAAGCGGTGAACCATCTCGCCAGGGATCCGGAGGCCCGGGCGCGAATGCGGGCCAACGGCCTGCGCTTGTCGAAGGCGCGCTACCACTGGGCCACGGAATCCGCCCCGTTGCTTCAGCTCTATCGTTCGCTGGCGCGCGTTGGCGCCGCGGCCTGACCGCCACGGGTGCGGCCGTTGAGCGCCATCCCTTCTGCAGAGACCCGGCCGGCGGTAGGCCAGCCGTCCGAGGAACCAGATCCGGTCGCGGTCCCGGTCCGGGGCAGCATGGCGCGAAACGCCTTGTCGCTGGCCCTCGGCCAGGGCGCGACGACGGCGCTGGCGATCGTCCTCACGGCGGCGCTCGGCCGCTGGCTGGGCGCTGCCGACTTCGGCACTTATTACGTGCTGATGACGATGTCCACGTCGTCCTACCTGCTGCTCGAGTGGGGACAGTCGCTGTGGGTCGTGCGCGAGACGGCGCGGGCTCCCGAGCGCGGAGGCGAGCTGCTGGGGACCGCGCTGGCCTTTCGTCTGGGTGTGTCGCTGGCCGCCGCGATTCCAGTCGGACTGCTCACCTATGCCCTCGGCTACGGAGTGCGGACGACCTGGCTGTTCGTGCTGCTCTTCCTCGCGAACATTCCGTTGTTCCTGGCCCAGGGCTTCGGCGTCGCGTTCCGAGCTGCCGAGCGGATGGCGCGCGACGCCGCGGTCTCGGTCGCGAACAAGGTGCTCATCCTCGCGGTGGCCCTGCCGGCGCTCGCGGTCGGCGCCGGGATCCCGGGCATCATCGTCGCCCAGGCGGCCGCGGGGCTGGCGGCGCTCGTCATGGCGCGTTCGCTCTACACCGGCATGCAGGGACCGCCGCTGACGGCGTCGCGCGCGACGGCGCGTGCCCTGGTGCTCGGCGGTCTTCCCGTATTGTCCACGGCGATCGCCGGAGCGGCGCAGCCGTATCTCGAGGCCGTCATCCTCTCGTCGCTGGCGCCGGCCACGGTGGTGGGCTACTTCGGCGCAGCCCGGAACATCGTCGGCACGCTGCTCGCGCCATCGGTGATCATCGGCACTGCGTCGTACCCGCGCATCGCGCGAGTTGGTCACGATCCCGTCGCGCTTCCGGGTGAGGTCCAGACCGCGCTTCGCCCGGTGCTGTGGCTCGCGGCGCTGGGCGCGACCGGCACGTATCTCTTCGCCGACACCGCCGTCGGCCTGATCTACGGATCGGGTTTTGCGCCGGCCGCGATGATCCTGAGGGTCTATGCCGGGGCGCTGTTCCTGCTCTTCATCGACATCCTGTTCGGCAACATCCTCTATGCGGTCGGCAAGGTCCTGAGCTTTGCCGTCGTGCTGGCGGCAAAGGTGATCGTGTCGGCCGGCCTGTGCTTCCTCCTCGTGCCGATCCTGCAGGAACGTACGGGCAACGGCGGGATTGGCATCGTGCTCGCCGTGACGCTCAGCGAGCTGATGGTGATGGCCTGCGCGCTCGTGCTCCTGCCTCGTGGCACGCTCGCCCGCCACGCGGCGCTGGACACGGCACGGGCGCTGGCCGCGGCTGGCGTGACCGTGCTGCTGTTCCGGGTGCTGCCGCCGATCAACCCGTGGCTGGGGATTCCGCTCTGCGTCGCCACGTTTGCCGCCGCGTCGTGGGTGGTCGGCCTGATGCGACGCCGCGACGTGGACTCGCTGCTCGGGCTGTTCCGCCGGCCGCGCGGCGGCGGAGTGTTCACGTTCTTCGATTTCGGCGGTTGACGCGCTTCGGACCGCTCAGGCCCGCGCGCACGCCTCGACGATGCGCGACACCCATCGTGCCAGCGTGCGTTCGCGCAGGATGCTGTCCCGCCCTCGTGTTCCGAGCTCGGCAGCCTGGTCGGGACGCTCGATCAGACGCAGCACGGCGGCCCGAAGCGCGGGTGCGTCGCCGCACGGGACGATCGTCGCCGAGCCGGCTTCGAGCGCGTCGAGGATTCCCTCTGACGCCGAGACGATCACCGGCCGGCCGCAGGCCTGAGCCTCGAGCACCGCGGTGATTCCGGCGGGGAAGTCCACGTTCATGAGCGGCACCACGACGACGGCTGCGTGACGGTAGATCTCGCGCAGGTCTCCGTTCGAGACGTTGCGCCGCACCGTGACGTTGTCCGGAATCGTGCGGTTCTCGGTTCGATCGGCGCGCTTCGACCACGGGCTCGAGGCCACGACCGTCACTGGGATGCCGGTGCCCTCGAGCGCGGCGAACAGGGTCGGGTAGTCGCGCATCTCGCGACCGACGCTCACGACCCCCGAGCCGGCCGCCGGGAGCTCCGCCGGCTTGAAGAACTGCTCGTCGGCCTGAAAGGGGATTCGACGCACACGGTCTCTCGATGACCCCAGGCGCGCGACGACGTGCTCCTCCTGCAGGCGGCTGTAGCAGAAGATCATGCGGACCTGCGCGAGCAGGTTCAACCCGCGAATGAGCCGCGTCTTGAGCGGCGTGGTGAGGCGGTGGCCGATGAACGCCAGCGTCGCCCCGGGCCGGAGCTTGAGCAGCAGCGCCAGCGGCAGGGCAGTGTTCTCCGCCGTGGAGAAATAGAACGTACCGCCCTTCCTGAATCCAAGCCAGGCGAGAGCCGCGGGTTTTCCAGCCCACCGGGCGAGCACGCGCGTGAACCACGAGCCCTGAGGAAGATCTGAATAGGAGAGCAACTCGGCGTCGAGGGCGTGCGCGAGCTCGACCACGTCCTGCCTCGGCCACTCGCGCTCGGCATGAAGTGCATCCAGGATCGCCCGCTCGTCGGCGCTGACCAGCACGAAGCGGGCGGGCTGACCCCGCACAGGCATCGCTTCAGCGTAACCGGACCGGGCGCCATCCCTCAACCGCGAGTCCTCGTCCGGCGAATCGGCACCGCGTGCGCTTCGAATACACTGGGTATTCGGGTAGTGCAGCCGTTGATGCTCCTCGCGACCGCGGAAGAGTTCCGCTGGCATCCTGGTATCGGCGATCCGACCTGGACCGGTTGGCTGATCGTTGGCGCCTACGCCTTTGCGGTGGTCCTGGCCTGGATGGCATATCGCTCCGCCGCCTCTGCCGCGCGCCGGCTCGCTCCATCGCATCCGGATGAGGCGGCGAACGAACGTCTCGTGGCGACGTTCTGGCTGCTGGCGTTTGCGATGGTCACCGCTCTTGGCATCAATAAGCAGCTCGATCTGCAGTCGCTGTTCACGCAGGTCCTGCGCGACGCGTCGCGCGTGGAGGGCTGGTACGACGAGCGCCGCCGCTATCAGTTTGCCTTCGTGGTCGCGATCGCTGGCACGAGCCTCGTCAGCATCGGCACGGTGGCGTGGATCATGCGGCGGGTCCTGGACAGGGTCTGGCTGGCGGTGGCCGGATTGGGCGCGCTCTCGACCTTCGTCGTGATCCGCGCCGCGTCGTTCCACCACGTGGATGCGATCCTGAACCGCCTCCCGCATCGCGGCATCGTGGTCTTCGAGTTGCTGGCGATTGCGATCACCGCGGCCGGAGCGTGGCGGTCGCTTCAATCCCGGCCCGTAACCGGAATTCGCGGGCTCGACGCACCGCACGTAGGCGTCAGGGCCCGAGACTCGGGTTCGGCTGCCGGAACCCCGTAAGCGGCTCGGTGATCCGCACGTCGAAGCCAGGCGCGCCGAGCCGTGGAGGTCGGCCCGCTCAGGGTTGCCCGACCGGCTCCCGCATCACGAATTCCTGGCGGATCCGGTTGACGATGCGATCCGCGGCATGGCCATCCCCATAAGGGTTCTGCGCCGAGGCCATCTCGGCGTAGGCGCGCGCATCGGTCAGCAGGCGCGTCGTCTCGGCGATGATGTTGGCCGCGCTCGGGCCGGTGAGGCGCGCGGTTCCTGCCGCGACGCCCTCGGGCCGTTCCGTCGTGTCCCGCATCACCAGGACCGGCTTGCCCAGCGACGGCGCTTCCTCCTGCACGCCGCCTGAGTCGGTGAGCACCAGCCGGCAGCGGGACATCAGCGCGACGAATTGCGTGTAGCCCTGCGGCGGGATCAGCGCGACGTTTGGCAGATCGCCGAGCAGTCGATTGACGTGGTTCTTGACATTCGGATTGAGGTGCACCGGGTATACGAAACGGTGATCGGGAAACGCCCGAGCGAGGCCGGCGATGGCGCCGCAGATTTCATCGAAGCCGCGCCCGAAGTGCTCACGGCGATGACCGGTGATCAGCACGTAGGGGTGGTCGAGCCATTTCCAGCCAAGGAGCGCAGACAGTTCCGCATCGAGCGTCTCGCGGAGCCGGTCGTCCCCGGCCTGCGCGGCGACCTCCATGCGCAGCGCGTCGATCACGGTGTTGCCGGTCACGGCAATCGAGGCGTCGGCGATGCCCTCGCCCAGCAGCGCCTGCCGCGCCGATTCGGTCGGGGCGAAATGCAGCGTCACCAGCGGCGTCGCCAGCTTGCGGTTCGCCTCCTCGGGAAACGGCGACCAGATGTTGCCGGTCCGGAGACCGGCTTCTACGTGCCCAATCGGGATACGACGGTAGAAACACGCCAGCGCTGCGACCAGCACCGTGGTCGTATCGCCCTGCACCAGCGCCATGTCGGGGTGGGCGCTCGCGAGCCACGCGTCGATGCTGGTCATCAATCGCGCCGTGAGCTCGGCCAGCGACTGATTGGGACGCATGACGTCCAGTTCGGCGTCCACCCTCACGCCGAAGCGGTCGATGACTTGCTGGAACATCTCCTTGTGCTGACCTGTCGCCACGACCGTGCAGGCGAGATCGTCGGTCTTGCGGAGCGCCGCGACCACCGGCGCCAGCTTGATGGCCTCCGGGCGGGTGCCCATGAAGACCAGGATGCTCTTGCTACTCAAGACGAATTCGCTCCTCTCGCTCGTCAGCTGTTCGAGTGCGGCGCGCGAACCGCCCGCCCCCGGCTCCGCCACAGCTCGCGGAGCACCAGCCAGATGAACTCGCTGTTGGTCGTCAAATACCGTTTCCAGAGGCGGCCGGGCTCGTTCATGAGCCGCCAGGCCCACTCGAGGCCCAGCGCCTGCGCAGCCCTCGGGGCCCGCTGAATGAAGCCCGCCATCACGTCGAAGCTGCCGCCGACACCCATCACTATCGGCACATC
The DNA here is from genome assembly GCA_035495795.1 of Vicinamibacterales bacterium. GTDB lineage: Bacteria > Acidobacteriota > Vicinamibacteria > Vicinamibacterales > UBA2999 > VFZN01. Next base: position 26,046 of record DATJFF010000107.1, on the reverse strand, counting down.
GAGCCGATCCCTGTGCCGCTGGCAGAACACGTCCTTGAACGGGCTCGGCATCCCCACGAACAGCATGTCGGCGCGGCTCGCGCGAATCGCTTCGACGACCGCGCCGTGATCGGCTTCGGTGAAATAGCCGTTGCGCGCGCCGGCGATGATCAGGCCCGGGTATCGCGTTGCGCACTGCGCAATCAGAGCGTCCAGCACCTCCTGCTTGGCCCCCAGCAGGTAGACGCGCAAACCGTCCCTGGCGCCTGCCTCGAGCAGCGTCGTCATCAGGTCGATACCGGCCACGCGCTCGGCCACCGGCCGGCCCAGCACCTTGAGCGCCCACACCACTGACATGCCGTCAGCGACGGACAGGTCGGCAGCTTTGCAGGCGTCCCAGAACACGGCGTCGCGTCGCATCGTGCACATGTGCGAAGCGTTGGCGGTGACGACGATGTGCGTGCGGCGCGGCTGTCTGGTCCAGGCGAGGCAGCGTGCGGCAATCGCGCCGATGCCGCCTCGGTCGAACTCGAGCCCGAGCAGCTCCGAGCGATCGCTTGCAGCGGGCTCGCCAGCGCCGGAGGCAAGGGCATGCGATCGCCGCCAGACCGCTTCCTGCCGGGCGTTCAGCCGCGCGGTTGCGGCACGCTTGCCCCGAATCAGGCACGCGTACTGATAGCGCCGCAGAAACCGGCGGAACTCGCGGTCGTCGTAGCGGGGCAACCCCTTCACGGCACTTCGGGCGTAGCCCCACAGCATCGCAATGCTGCCGACCAGCGGAGGATGCTCGAAGGCGCGAAACGCGGCGCTGGCCAGGTAGTAGAGCGGCGCGGTGCCCATGAAGTACTGGCCGAACCCGGCCCGGAGCCGGCCGGTCCAGATGCTCTTCTGACTCGCGCCCTGCGGCCGCAGGTGCGTGAACCGGAGCGGTTCGTCGTTCACGCTCTCCGCCATCCACCCGAGCATGCGCGCGCGATGGCAGTCGATGCCGTCCCACATCACCTGCTCGACGAAGCCGCCGATCTCGGTGAAGCACGTGTGGCGGTAGAACTTCGTCATTCCCACCGACATCTCGTCACCGCAGACTTCGGGGACGAGGGATCCGGTCCGCGGATGCACGAACCACGGCTTGCCCGAGGTCGAGCCAAGACGCGGCTCCGCCTCCATGCGCTCGATCAGCCCTTCGAAGTACCCCGGCGGCAGCACGAGGTCCAGATCGAGCTTGCAGACGTACTCGAACTCGGAGCGCGCGATGGTCGCGTAGCCGGCGTTGAAGGCCTCGACGACCCCGCCGCCAACGCGCCGGTGACCGCGATTGGCGCGCCGGATCAGGCGGATGTAGGGCAGCCGTGCCGCGTACTCCTCGACGATCCGTGGCGTGTCGTCAGTCGAGCCATCGTCGACGATGACCCAGAGCGCCGGAGCCAGCGTCTGCTGCGCCACGCTGTCGAGCGTCCGCCGTGCGTATTGCGCCTCGTCACGGCACGGCGTAATGAGGCAGTAGCGCCGCGTCGGGCTGTCGGCATCGGGCATCGGCTCGCTCATGCCAGCACCCGGTGGCGATGGCACCAGCGAATCAGCACGTAGACCGCCCAGACGCGCGTCCAGTAGAGCCCTGGCACGTCGTTCTGAAACGCCGACCACAACGCCGCGACCGTCGAGCCGTTCAGCCCGACATCGGCGGCGAGCGACTGGTCGCGCATCGTCTCGTCCATCGCCCGCCCGAGCGACGTACGGATCCAGCGGCCGAATGGCAGTTCGAATCCGCGCTTGGGCCGTTCGAACAGCGCCGGATCGAGGCGATCCAACCCGATCCGCCGGAGCATCTGCTTCCGCCCCAGCGGCTCGAAGCGCGCGTCGTCGGGCGTGCGGGCCACCGCTTCGGCAACCGCGCTGTCCACCAGCGGCAAGCGGGTCTCCAGCGAGACCGCCATGCTTGCCGCGTCAGTGTCGCGGAGCAGCCGCTCGCCGAGGAACAGCCGCTGTTCGAGGACAGCGATCGTCGAGACCGGCGACCTGCGGCCGGCCTCCGATTGGATGCGCGCCGACAACTCGGGCGTCAGGCCGTAGGCCATGCCGTCACGGTCGTGTCCGTTCGACAGCAGCCGCGACTGGAACTCGGGCAGGAACAACGCATACGACAATTGGTAGAGCGCGGTGAGGTCAACGCCCGCGCGGACCATGTCGGGGAACTTCGCCCAGCGGGTCTGCGGCGCCAGCGTGCGGCCCGAGCCGGCGAGCAGCCGGCTCACCGTGCGTGCGCCGCCAAGCCGCAGCGAGTCGGGCAGGCTGCTGGTCCGGCGGTTCCACGCCTGCAGCGTCGGGGTCACGCGGAAGCTCGGGTAGCCACCGAACAGCTCGTCGCCGCCGGTGCCAACCAGCGCTACCTTGAGGCCGGCTTCGCGAACCGCCTTCGAGATGCAGTACGAGTTCAATCCGTCGAAGGTCGGCTGATCGATCGTCTCGACGGCGGTGTCCAGCGCCGACGTGAAATCGGTTTCCGTCAGTCGAATCTCGTGATGGTCGGTCCCGATTGCCGCGGCAATCGCCCGGGCGGCATCGCCTTCGTTGAACTCCTGCTCGTCGAAGCTGAGCGTGAAAGTGTGGACCGGTGTCGCGTCGGCGCGCTGGGCCAGGGCCGCGACCGAGCTGGAGTCGATGCCGCCCGACAGGAAGATGCCGACCGGCACGTCGGCGATCAGGTGCCGCGCGACGCTGTCTTCGACGACGTGTCTCAGCTCCGCCTCCTCGATCGGCGGGCCCTCCTCGGCTCGAGGGATGCTCCAATAGACGCGCCGCCGCATCTCGCCCGCTGCGTCGATCGCGCACCATTCGCCCGCGCCGAGGAGTTCGATGCCTTCGACCGCGGTGTTCGGGCCGACGACGAACCCGTTCCAGAGAAGCGACTTGACCGCCCGGTGATCGAGGCGGGGCCGCTCGAGCAGGCCCGCCGCCAGAATCGCCCGGACTTCAGACGCGAACAGCCATGACCACTCGCCGTCCGGATTCGGGTTCCGGCAGATGTAGAGCGGCTTGATGCCGAGTGGATCGCGCGCCAGCAGCAGCCGCCTGGTGGAGTCGTCCCAAAAGGCAAACGCGAACATCCCCCGCAGCATCGCCACCGCGTCGCTTCCGCGCAGGGCGAGCAGGCGCAGGATCACCGCGGTGTCGCCGGTCGATCGGAACGTCTCGCCAGTCCGCTCGAGATCGGACCGCAGGTCCTTGAAGTTGTAGATCTCGCCGTTGAAGACGATGGTCCGTCGGTGTCCGCCCGCGCAGTCGGTCATCGGCTGATCGCCGGCATGCGACAAGTCGATGATTGACAGCCGCCGGTGCCCGAGCATGCAACCGAACCCGCGCGAATCCGGCGGGCTCACCCAGGTGCCTGCGCCGTCGGGGCCGCGATGCGCGAGCGCATCGGTCATCCGCTGCAGGGCCCCCTGATTGCCCTCGGTCAGCGATCCGAGTATCCCGGCTATGCCGCACATACAGCCGCCAGCGCAGCGTGTCCGAAGCGTGAGAAGGTACAGGTCTGCACGGCGCTCAGGGCACGAGGGGGAAAAAGACCACCACGCCGCCGCGGATGCTGTTGCGCGCGAACTTCTGCGGCACGCCGATCAGGAACGGATAGGGTGGCGAGTTGGTGAAATCGTACTTGTAGCGGAAGTATTCGCCGGTCAGGGCCCAGTTGCGCGACAGCGCGTAGCGCAGCCGTCCGCCATAGGTGCTGGTGGTGAACCCCTGGCTGTTCGGGGCGACCACGATCGGCTCGCCGTCGGTGAGCGAGGCCCAGGCGGTGAAGTCGGTGCGGCTGTTGAGAAACCCGCTCGCGGACACAGAAACGGCATTGGCGAAGACCGGGCCGCCGTAGCCCTGGTCGAATTGGCTGCCGCGATCGAACTGCCCGACGAACAGCCAGGTCTTGCCGATCGAATGCGCGACGGTGGCGTCGAAAACCAAACGGAGCTTGTCGCCCGGCTGCAGCAACTGGGTCGGGGACGTGACGCCGAACAGCGACGTCCCTCCGTCGAGCGAGACGGTGGTGCGCTGAGACGACGAGAAGACGCGGTTGACAGCGACGCCGACGAAGACGTTGTGCTCGTTGGGTTGTGCGCCGGCGCCGGTCAGCAGATTGGTGTACGAATAGCTGGCCCGGCGATAGCTGTAGCCGGTGCGGATGCTCCTCGCCTCGGTGAGCCGGTGACGATAGACGACGCCGCTGTCGAGCATCGACCAGTCACCGTTCTGGCTCGCCTCGCCGAGATAGTGGTTGTAGCGGTAGTTGCCGCGCACGACCAGCTGCGATTGAACCGAGAACCGGTGCTCGAGCGATCCAATCGTCGTCGAGGTGATGAACTTGTCATTCGTCACCGCGAAGTTGCTGTTCCCGGGCGGCACCGGATCGCCGATCTCCGGCGGCAGGGGCGTGGCGAACAGGTTCGGCAGCGAGACCGGAGAGAGCGAGACGGCCTGGTTGAGGACTAGCGTCGTCCGCCGGGCCACGTCGGCCTCGACGCCCGCCGTCCCGCGATAGTCCGCGGCCAGGAACTGCGAGATCTCGTGGTAGTAGCGGAGGTTTCCTCCGCCGCTGGCGGCGAACTGCATGCGCGTACCGTTCCGCTTATAGTCCACGTCTCCGGTAAAGCTCGTGTAAAGCCCGCCGAGCTGCGGTTCGCCCTCCTCGAGCTCGTCCTGATCGTAGACTTCGATGACCGAGCCGTTGAAGTTGACTCGCGTTCCGGTTTCCTTCTCGGTGCTTGCGCCGCCGAAAAGCGACTCGTAGGGCCGCTTGGCGTTCGCCAGCGGCTCCGGCGAGTCCTCGGGCGGGGCCGGCTGCTGCGGCTGCTGTTTGCCGCCTTCCTGCGGTTTGCTCCCTTCCGGCTGCTGCGCGGCCTGGCCCGCGGCGACACCGGCCATCATGAGGCACACGATCAGCGCCGCGAGCAGGGTGCTCGCGCCCTGCTCGCGTCCCGTGGCGCCCGATGTCCAGCCGTTCACGGCCATCTCCTCCAGTGCGAAACCCGGTTCGGCCGACTCAATGCGGTCCTCGTGCGGCGCGACGCCGCAGTGCTGTCCGGCGCTGCTGGCCACGATCGCGACTGATCGATGCTGCATCCGCGTCGGCGAGCGCCGACGCCAGGGCGCGAGCGGTCGGGTGCTGGAAGATCTGTTCGAGCGTGATGCTCCCGCCGAGTCGCGTCGCCAGCCGCGCAGACGCCTGCAACAGCAGCAGCGAATGAGCGCCGGCCGCGAAGAAGTTCTCGTCCACGCCGACTTCGTGACCGACGAGTTCCCGCAGCACCGCAACAATTGTCTGCGCCCGGTGACCGTCGGGCAGCGGAAGGGCAGCCGGCGGCCTGGCCGCGCTTCGTGCGACGAGGGTCCCGCGATCGATTTTCCCGTTCGGCGTCAACGGCATCGTGTCCAACAATATGACCGCGGCTGGGACCATGAACGCCGGTAGCCGGGTGCGCGCAAATTGACGCAACGACCATGCCAGGTCTGCGTCCGCCGTGCCGACTGCCGCTGAGTTCTTGGCAGCCGATGAGGTTGTCTTTCGCGGCTTCACGGGAGTTGTCGGTACCACGTACGCAATCACCCGAACATCTCCGGACGCCGCGTGTTGCGCAACGGTGACACAGTCGCGCACGGCCGGATGATCGCTCAGCACGCGATCGATTTCTTCCAGCTCGACTCGATGCCCGCGGATCTTCACCTGGTGATCGATGCGTCCGAGGAACACGAGCTCGCCATCGGTTCTCCAGGCCGCGAGATCGCCGGTCCGGTACAGGCGTTCCCCAGTCAGCGCGTCGTCGACGAAACGCTGGGCGGTCAGGTCGGGCCGCCCGATATATCCGCGCGCGACCCCGGCGCCTCCGATGAGCAGTTCACCCGGCACACCGATTGGCACTGGACCGAGCGCGTGATCGCGGATGTGAACGGTGGTGTTTGCAAGCGGCCGGCCGATCGTGACCGGCTGTCCCGCCTTGACCTCCGCGGACGTGGACCAGATCGTTGTCTCCGTAGGGCCGTACATGTTGTGAAGCGTGCCGCTCAGGTGTGGTCCGAGCTGCTCCACCAGCGCGGTTGGAAACGCTTCGCCGCCGACCAGCAGGTGGCGCAGCGTTCCAAGCGCGTCGACTCCTCCGTCCTGCAGCACGAACCGCTCGAGGAGCGAGGGTGTGCACTGCAGGTGCGTCACGCCGTGCCTGCGGATCTGCGAGCGAAGATCGAAGTCGAGGAGCGTGCGCATCGCGCCGGGCGCGCCGGCGGCGGTGCCCTCGGGCAGTTCGGTCACTTCCTGGACGACGACGGTGTAGCCCCGAGAGAGCGTCCAGAACAGCTCGATGACCGAAATGTCGAAGGAGATGCCGGTCAACGCCAGCCATACGCCGGGCGCCGTCCCCAGGATGCGATCGATGCCGCAAAAGCAGTTGACGATGTTGCGATGTTCGACCTGCACGCCTTTCGGCCGGCCGCTCGATCCGGATGTGAAGATCACATAGGCGAGATGGTCGGGAACAACCGACGATCGGACGCGCTCCGTCCTCGTCTCGCCGCGAAGCGCATCGACTGACACCACCCTTGCCCCACTCGGCGGAAGCGAGGCCCTCCAGCGATCGGTCGTCACGATGACGCCAGGCTGGGTGTCCTCGAGCATCATTCGAATTCGCTCGGCAGGGTATGACGGATCGAGCGGCACGTAGGCGCCGCCGGCCTTCATGATCCCGAGCAAACCCACCACCAGGTCGAGCGATCGATCGACCCAGACGCCGACCGGGCAGTCCGGGCCGATGCCGTTGGCGACGAGTTCGGCCGCGACACGATTGGCTCGTTCGTCGAGCTCGCGATAGGTCAGTGATTTGTCGCCGCAGACGAGCGCAATCGCGCCGGGCGTGCGATCGACCTGATTCTCAACCGCGTGGTGAACGCAGCCGGCCTGGACCTCGACAAAGGTGCGGTTGAAGGTCGCCAGTAGCCGCTGATCAGCCGCGGGTAAACGGGGCAGCTCTCCGAGCCTGGCATCCGGCCGCGTTGCTATCGCCTGGAGCAACCGCTTGATCATTGTCGCGACGCTTCTCGCGCGCTCAGCTTCAACGCGAGTCGGGTCGAACGTCAGCGCGATCGTGTTCCGCGACAGGTTCGCTCTCACCGTGAACGTGAACGCCGTCCGCTCGTGCAGAACGACGGGCTCCGAGACCAACCCCGGTGCTTCGATGCGGGTCTCGTCGCGGTCGTCACTGAAGACCACCGAGTCGAAGAGGCGAGCGCCGAACGGGATACCAGCCGCCGCGGCCGCCTCGGTCAACGGCGTGTGCTCGAACGGGCCAACAGCAGCGCGAAGGCCGTCGAGCTCACGGAGCAGGTCGCGCATGGTCCGATCCGCGCGCAGCCGCGCGCGCAGGGGTACCGTGTTCATCAGCTGGCCGACCATGTGCAGGGTTCCCGGCGCCGAGTGCCGGCACGAGCGCACCTCGCCGAACAGGACATCGTCGATTCCCGTGAAGGCGCCGAGCACCATCGACCAGGCGGCGTGGATGCAGGATGAGAGCTGTAGATGGTCTGATTCGCACAAGCGCTCGAGCGCGGTTCTGGTTGACGCGCTGATGCGGAAGCGCAGCGCCGCGCAATCGACGTTCGATTCCTGCCCGACGATCGGCTGGAGCCCGTCGAAGGTGGTCGGTTTCATCACGCCGCGGAGCTGTTCGCGCCAGAACCGACGCGCGTGCGGGGCTCGCGTCGACCAGTCCTGCTGCAGCCAGGCGATGTAATCGCCATACCTCGGCCGGCTCTCGGATGAGGGTGCCGCGCCGGTTCCCAATGCCCCGTACACCTCGAACACTTCGCGCAACACCTGGCGGGCACAGTCGTCGAGGATCACGTGCGCGTAGGTCCAGATCAACCGGTGGCTCGCGTCGCCGAATGAGAAGACCGCGACTCGCCAGAGCGGCGCCAGGCCGAGGTCAAAGCCATGAGCGCGATCGGCCGCGAGGAATTGTTCGACGGCGGCGGTGTGGCTGGCAGCGGAGCGGGACGAGAGGTCGTGCACCGTGACCGGCACGGTGATCGCGTTCAACACTTCCTGTATTGGCGCCTCGAGCCCTTCCCAATGCAAGCGGGTCCTGAGTGCCGGATGGTGCGCGGCGACGATCTCCCAGGCACGGATCAGCCGCAGCTCGTCGAGCGGCCCGCGGAGGCTCAGATCGAGTTGCTGGACATCGACGCCGGCGCGGTGCCCGCCGGCAAGATGATCCACGAGCATGCCTTGCTGGAGCGGCGAGAGAGGATATGCCTCCAGGGTGTTTGCCAGACCGTGCAATGCATGCATCCTCGTCGCACCGAGCGTACACCAGCCGCGCGCGCAACACGATGTGCGATGATTTCGGCGACGTGAACGGGCAGGAGGAATCCGGGGCGCCGGGAGTGGCTGTCCTCGGGATGTCGGGCCGCTTTCCAGGCGCGAACGGCCCCGCCGAGTTCTGGGCCAATCTTCGCGCCGGCCGGGAAGCGATCACCGTCATTGCCGAGGCGCCGTCGTCGGCAACGCGCGGCTACGCCGACAGCCGCGCTGCGGCATACGTGCGCGCTCACGGAAAGCTGGACCATTCCGACGCATTCGACGCCGGCTTCTTCAACCTCAGCCGGCGCGAGGCGTGCGCGCTCGAGCCCGGCCACCGCCTGTTCCTCGAGTGCGCTTGGGAGGCGTTCGAGGACGCCGGCTACATCGGCAATCAGGTCGCTGGCCCGGTGGCGGTGTTTGCCGCGCCCGACTTTCGCGTTCGCGCCAGCGCTGCCGCGCGGAGCGCCTCCTCGCCCGGTCCGCCGATGGTGTTGTCGGCGCTGGTATCGAAGGCGCTGCAGCTCGAAGGCCCGAGCATGGACGTGCAGACCGCGGGCGGTTCTTCGCTCGCCGCCGTTCACCTCGCGTGTCAGAGCCTGCTGAATGGCGAATGCGATCTCGCGCTCGCGGGAAGCGCGGCGCTGGCCGATGAGGATAGGGAAGGCGGCCGTGACGACGTCTCGCCGGACGGCCGCTGCCGTCCATTCGATGCGAGCTCGAACGGCACCATTCCATCCAGTGCGGTCGCGTGCGTGCTCCTCAAGCGCGTGGAGGACGCGGTCCGCGATGGCGACCGCATCCTTGCGATCGTCCGAGGCTCGACGATCAACAACGGAGGCGCGCGGCATGGCAGCGAGCCGCTCGCCGGGCTCGCGTCGCAGGTCCGCGCCGTCAGCGAAGCGCTGGCCATTTCCGGCGTCAATGCCGATGACGTCTCCTACGTCGAAGCGCATGCCGCCGGTGTGCGCAGCGCTGACGCGCTGGAGGTGCTTGCCCTGACCAAGGCGTTCCGGGCCCAGACCGTCAGAAAGCAATACTGCGCGCTCGGATCGGTCAAGGGCAATGTCGGCCACGCCGGCGAAGCGTCGGGGATTGCCGGACTGGTCAAAGTCATCCTGGCGCTCCAGCACCGGCAGATTCCCGCGACGCTGCACGTCGGCCGCCTCAATCCCGACGCGCATATCGAGGACAGTCCCTTCTTCGTCAACACCGCGCTTCGCGAGTGGACGGTGCCGCCGGGCGGCCGGCGCATCGCCGGGGTTTCCGCGCTCGGCGAGGGCGGGACCAACGTCCACGTCGTGCTCGAAGAGGCGCCCGATGCACCGTTGGCCTCGACATCCCGCGACCACCAGCTGCTCGTGCTCTCGGCCCACACGCCGACTGCGCTCGAAGGGCTGACCGCACGGTTGGCTGCGCACTTGCGCGAAGAGCCGGCGCCCGGGCTGGCCGACGTCGCCTTTACGCTGGCGGCCGGACGGCGGGCGTTCCGATATCGGCGCGCCGTGGTCAGCCGCTCGAAGGCCGAGGCAATCGAGGCGCTGGAGTCGCCGGATCCGTCGCGGAGACTCTCGGGCGCCGCCGTGGACCAGCTCGCGGTCAACTGGCTGTTCGCTGGCGCTCAGCCGTACTGCGGAATGGGCGCCGGTCTGTATGTCGGCGAGGCCCTCTATCGCCGCGCCTTCGATGACGCGCTGACGAATCTCGACACCGGCCTCGCGGCGGCGATCCGCTGCGCCTTGAGCTCGACGAACGAGCCGTCCACCGCAAGCCCGACGCCACTCGGTCCGTCCGGCATGCGTCCGGCCCTCGTCGCCGTGGAATACGCGATCGGCTCCGTGCTCGAGGCCTGGGGCATCGAACCGGCGGCGATGATCGCCGACGGCGCGGGGTTCTATGCAGCGGCCTGTTTCGCCGGGGTTCTCGACATCCACGATGCGATCGGCCTCGCGGCGTTCGAAGGCCAACTGATCGAGGCCTCGGGGCCTGGTAGTGACCCGGTCCAGGCCACCGCTGCCAGTGCCCGCGAGGAGTTCGTACGGTACTGCCGGACGAAACGGTTCCGCGCGCCGACGCGGCGGCTGGTCTCGAGCCTCAACGGACACTGGCTGACGAGCGAGGAGGCGACCAGTCCGGATTTCTGGGGACAGCGGCTCGGCGAGATTGGACAAATGGCCGACGGCCTGCGGTTTCTGCTGGCGGAGTCGGACGGCGCGATCGTCGCGATTGGGCCGCGATGCCCCACATTGACCACGCTGCTCGAGCAATCGGGTGCCGCGCCCGTGGCTGCGACGCTGCGCGCGCCGGAGTCCGCCGAGCCGGACGCCGCCGTGCTCATCGGCGCGGCGGCACGGCTGTGGGTCGCGGGTGCGACGGTCGAACCCGCGAAGCTGTTCGACGGCGAACGCCGGCGTCGCATCGGGCTGCCGGCCTACCCATTCGAGCGGCAGCGCTGTACGGAGGGCGCCTCACCCGCGATCGAGCCGGCGCGGGCGACCTTCGCCTCATCGCCCGCGACGTCGCTGATCGACGTCGAGCGCGACCTGACCGCGATGTGGCAAGACGTCCTCGAGGTCGGCGACATCGGGCGCGACCAGGACTTCTTCGAGCTGGGCGGCGACTCGTTGATGGCGGTCCGGCTGTTCGATCGGATCCGCCGTAGGTTCGGCGCCGAGCTGCCGTTGGCCACGCTGTTCGAAGCACCGACGATTTCCGGCCTGGGCCAGCTGATTCTGAACCGTCTTCGCGGGCCCGCGATCTCTGGCGCCAGCGGTTACGACCACATCGGGAGCATCGCGCCAGCCGACATGCGTTCGATCGTGGCGGTGCAGCACGGCGCGGCGAGCGGTACGCCGCTGTTCGTCGTCCACGGGGCCGCGGGGCACGTCCTCAACGTGATCGATCTCGCGCGGGCGATGGGCCCGGCGCAAACCGTCTTCGGCCTGCAGTCGATCGGTATCGACGGTGTCACGCCGCCGCCAGCGACGATCGAACAGACGGCGCAGGGCTATCTGCGCGAGATTCGCGTCGTGCAGCCGCGAGGGCCTTACCTGCTGGCCGGCTACTCGGGTGGCGGCGTGATCGCGTTCGAGATGGCGAGGCAGCTGGGGCAGGCGGGTGACGCGATTGGCCTGCTCGCGTTGATCGATACGTTCCACCCGCAGATGCCGCGCCCGCCAATCACGCTCCGGACACGGCTCGCGCGTTTCCGCCACGAAGGCATGGCCTACCTGTCCGCGGGTGTCGAACGGATGGTCACGTCGTACCAGGAGAAACGGGGCGCGCGCGTGATCGGTCAATACCTGGCGGCGGGTGAGCCGATTCCGCCCGACTTGCGTGAACTGCACCTGGTTCGCAGCTTCAAGCGGGCCTCGCGCCGCTACGCACCGGCGGCCTGGCCGGGTCGGGCGTTGCTGTTCAAGGCTGAGCGGGTTGATTTCTACCACCGCACCGGCGGCCCGGCCTACGGCTGGGACAAGACAATCTCCGCCCTCGAGGTCGTGCCGATTCCCGGCGACCACCGGTCGATCATGACGGGCGCCAATGCGTCGCGGATTGCCCGTCGTCTCGGTGAGGAGATTGACGAGGCACTGCAGCAGCAGCCTGTTACAGGTGCGGATACAGGAATCGCAGCCCGACCAGATAGAAGAGGTTGAACCACACGAACCACACCAGGGCCTTCTTGAGACCCCGCATCGGCCGTGGGTCCCGCGCAGCTGCGATCGGAATGACCAGCAAGGCCAGCATCAGCGACTGAAGCAGCGCGGTTCGCATCGTCTCATTCCACGATTACCACGTCTCCGGTGCGCAGCCGCAGCAACGAGGCCCTGCCCTTGCCGGCCGTCACGTCGTCGTAGGTCATGCGCAGACGGGTCTTGACGTCGGTGCGGAGCAGGAAGACGCGGTCCTTGTGCGCGAAATCCTTGAGGCCGCCAGCCGCCGCGAGCGCCTGCGCGACGCCCGCGCCGGGATCGAGATTGTAGAGCCCGGGCTGGCTGACCTGTCCGAGCACCGAGACGCTGAGCGGCTTGGCCTCTTCGACGACGACGGTCACCTGCGGCGTGACGATGAACTGCTTGAGTTTCCCCTCGAGGCTGCGCGCCAATGCGACTGGCGTCATCCCCGCGACCGGCACGTCGTCGAGGAACGGGAGCGAGACGCGCCCGTCGCTTCGGACCCGGACCCGCGCCGACATCTTTTCCTGATCCCAGACGAGCACATTGAGCGCGTCACCGACGCCGATGATGTAGTCGCTCTGGGAAACGGCACCCGGCTCCTTCCATTCGTCGATCCAGACGAACGGCGCCATGACTGTCTGAGAACAGGCGGGGCCGATGAGGGCGGCGGCGACACACCACGCGGCCGGCGCCCACCACCTGCCGCCCGGCGTGCCTGGCGACGAGGACCGAACTCCTGACATTGCGCTCCTTCCCGTACCCCGACGCGTACGGCGCTTTGCAGAAAGTATACGCGGCCGGCCTTGCCGGTCCGGTGTGCCGTTGCGTGCAGTGCCGCTTGCGAGGCGGGCCACCCAACTCGGCCGAGATTTTGCACAGCTGATTCTTGACTCGCTGGCGGCACATTCAGTAGCGTGGGCGTCTACGTTCTCGCCGGCATTCCCGTGGGGAGCATACGTGCAACTTCCAAACAAGAGCACTGCCGACCCGCGCCCGGCCAGCGAAACCGGGCCTAAGCTCGCAGCTGCCCGTCCACCGCATCCACCTGAGCGGATCGACGACGACGCGCTGTTTGACTTCAATCAACTGCGCGAGTCGGCCGCGTTCGTCGTCGATGCCGTCCAACGCTATCGGGTCGCCGCGTTGGCGACTTTTGTCCTCGCCCTCGGCGCCGCGCTAGCGCTGGCAAATCTCTGGCCGAAGAGCTACGAGGCCGATGGAAAGCTGCTGCTGCAGCGGAATGAGTTGATGGCCTCGCTGGTCAACCCTGGTCGAACGATTCCCCGCGAAGCAGAGAGTCCGACACTGGCCGCCCGCGAGATCGTGCTCGGGCGCGAGAACATCGTCGCGCTCATGAAGACGACGAACCTGCTCGAGAGGTGGGAGGCCAACCGCTCGCCGCTCCTGCGGGTGAAGGACATGGTGATGGGGCTGATCCGCCCGGCCTCGACCGAGGACGAGCGCATCGACGCGATGGCCGGCCTGATCGAGCAGCGGCTCATGGTCGGCACCAGCGACGAGGGCGCGGTGAGCTTCTTCATCCGCTGGCCCGATGCCGAGAGCGCCTATCGCCTCGTGGACGAGGCAATGAAGAGCTTCCTCGAGTATCGCCGCGTCATGGAGACAGCGGCGATTACCGAGTCGATTGGCATTCTCGATAAATCGATCGCGGATCTGGAAGGCCAGATCAACCAGACGATTACTCAATTGCCGAAGCGTAGCCCGATGCGGGCGGCACCTCGTCCGGTGATGCGGCCGGCCGGCCCGTCGGCGCAGACGATGGTCCAGCTGTCGAGGTTGAAATCCGCGCTCGAAGCGAAGCAGCAGGATATCGATCGGATGGTCGGCAGTCGCGGCCAGCAGCTGTCGGAAGCGCAGGGCCGGCTCACCGCCGCGCTGACCATCTACACCGAGGACCATCCGACTGTGCTCGCGCTTCGCCAGACGGGGGGGCAGCTGTCTCGCGACTCACCGGAGCTGGTTGCCGCCCGCCGCGACGCGCGTGACCTCGAAGCCGAGTACGACGCGCTCAGCGTCAAGGTCGGCGTCGCCACCGAGGCGCAGTCGCGGGCGGTTGCGGCGAGCGAAGGCGCCGCGCCGCCGATCGATCCGTTGACGCTCGTCACCGTTGGCGACGAGACCGAGCCGGTGAGCTTGCGCCTGCGCGTAGAGATGTCGCAGCTGTCGGCGCTTCGCGAGCGCGCCAACGCGGCTCACGCCGAGCTCTCGTCGGCCCAGGCCGGCTTCAAATACCGCTACAGCGTCACCCGGCCGCCGCGGCTGCCGCGCCGGCCCTCGGGGCCGAACGTTCCTGTCCTGATCCTGATCGGCGTGGTCGTGAGCGTGCTGCTCGCGTTCAGCGTGCCGATTACCCTCAAGGTGTTGCGCGTGTGATTCACAGCGCCGACGCGACCAGCGAGTTTGCACTCGCGGCGCCGCGGGTGCCGTCGCCGGCCGGGCTGATCCCGCCGGTGATGGTGGTCGCGTTTGCGCTCGGTACTCTGCTGGCCGCGGTGCTGAGCGTCGACTTCGCCGGCGTCGTGGCAACGCTGCTGCTCGGCGCGGTCCTGATGGCCGCCTGGGTGCTGCCGCTGCGAGCGCCGCTTCTGTTCGTGATGTTCGTGGGACTCGCGGTCGATCGACCCGGCGATACCGACGGGCAGTGGGCCTCGGCGTTCCAGACAATTGGCGGCGTGCTGTTCCAGAACCTGAACAAGGTGATCGGCGTCGAGGCGCTCAAGTTCAGTGGCGTTTTTCTGCTGCTCGTGTGCCTGCTGCTGGTGCGCGGCACGCGCGTCCTCTCCGGGCGTGTTGCCGACACGCCTAGCGCGATCGGCGCGGCGCCGCCGCTACGATGGGGGATAGTAGTGGCCGTGGTGTCGCTCACCGTGATCACCATCGAAGGGTGGCTGAGCGGCGGCGACATCCAGATGGCGAAGATCCAGGTGCAGGCTTACCTTCAGCTCCTGGCCGTCGCCTATCTGTTCAGCGTCAGCCTGCGCGGGACGCGCGACTACCAGACGGCCGGGAAAGCGATTGTCGCCGCCGCCTGCGTGAAGGCGTGCATGGCAATCTGGGTCCGGATGACGGTGCCGGACACCTATGTCAACAGCTTCGGCGCGACCACCGAGCTCGAGTACGCGACCAACCACGGCGACTCGCTCCTCTTCGCGTGCGCGATCGGCGTACTGGCCGGGCCGCTGCTGTACCAACCTCGTCGCCGGCACCTGCGGTGGGTGCTGCTGGCCGTGCCGCTCATCTTCGCCGGCTTGTACGCCAACGATCGCCGCATCGGATGGGTTCAGACCGCGATGATGCTGGCCGCGCTGGCCGGCATGAACTACCGGCGTGTGCTGACCCCATCGCTGATGCGCAGGGCGGTATGGCTCGTGCCGCTGTTCGTGGTCTACGTGGTGGTCGGCTGGTCGTACCCGTCGCGGATCTCCGCTCCGGTGCAGCTGGTGCGCGGGCTGGTAATGGAGAAGCGCACCGATGGCAGCGTCGATCGCTCGACGCTCTACCGTGACGCGGAAAACTACAACCTCGTGACGACGTTCCGGACCAATCCCGTGTTGGGTACCGGCTTCGGTCATCCGTTCGATCGGGTGGCTCGGCTGGACGATATCTCACTCGGCTTCCGCGAGTTCGCGTACCTGCCGCACAACTCGATCCTCGGCTTGTGGGCGTTTGGCGGAGCGGTCGGCTTCACCGGCATCTTTGCGCTGCCCCTCATCGCCGTGTTTCTCGCCGCACGTGCGCATGCGCACGCCGAGCAGGCTGGTGAGGCGATCGCCGCGAGCGCTGCGATCGGGTGCATCGGCGCGTACGTGCTGCACGCGTGGGGCGACATCGGGTTCACCGAGCCCGAATCGATCTTCCTCGTAGGTCTGGCGGTGGCGATTGCGGGTCAGACGGCGCTGAGTACTGGCGCCTGGCCGCGGCGGTGGCGCTCGGCGATAGAGAGACATTAGTCAGCGGCGCGGCGGACTAATCAGGTTTTGTCTTCCTCAGCCGACGATCGGCGGCGCGAGCGGGTGCGTGCGCGCCGGCTTTCGAGGATGTAATTTGCATCGGGTGGTTGAGCTCTGATGTAACAAGACTTCCCCGCGGTGATACCACTTTGTAATTTCTCCGTATCGAACGGCCCTTGGCCCGGGGTGTGGACGCGCGTCGCCGCTCAGCCGTAGAACCGACTCGTTTGACCGCCTCGGGCGGCACCATTTTGGCAAGGCGAGAGTCGCATCCCGCTGCGTCTGCACCATCAGGGACAGGCAGGTCATACCGAGGGGGAATTGTGGTAGCGCGATACCGATCCATTCGAGGAGTCATACTGGCCGGCACGTACACGTGGGCGAACGCTGTTTTCGAGCAGCTCGAACCGCGGCCGCTCGTACCCGTCGCCAATAGATCGTTGGTGTCGTACGCCATCTCGTGGCTGCGTGGCGCCGGACTGACTGGCATCACGGTGTGTGGAAACCGTCAGACGCGCGCCCTGCAGGCACATATCGCGCGCCAGGTTCCGGACGATACGACCTTGACCTACAGGGAGGACCCGATGCCGCGCGGCGCGGCCGGCTGTCTGCGCGATGCCGCTGATGCCGATCCGTGCGAGACCTATGTGGTCACCGACGCCACGGCGGTACCCGTCTCGGTCGATCTGCAGCACCTGCTGCAGCACCACGAAGCCTCGCACGCCGAGGCGACGGTGGTGGTCTACCGCGAGCCGACCCCGCGCGGCAATCCAGGCGCGATTATCCCGGTCGGCATCTACGTCGTGAACCGGAGCGCACTCGACGCGGTCCCGGCGCGCGGCTTCGTCGACATCAAGGAACACCTCGTGCCGCGGCTCTACGCCCGCGGCGCCCGCGTCCAGGTCTTCGAAACGCGGCGCCCGGTTCCCCGGGTGCTGAATGCGCGGACCTATCTCGCGGTCAACGCCATGGCGGTCGAGTCGCTCGCCACCGCCGACGGGGCGCCGGCCGGCCACGTGCGGCGCGGCGAGGCGCTGATTCACGCCGAGGCCTCGGTGGCGGCGGACGCGGTGCTCGCCGGCCCGGTACTGATCGGCCAGGGCGCGCAGATTCGTCCCGGGGCCGTCCTGATCGGACCGACGTCGATCGGCTGCGATGCCGTCATCAACGAGGGCGCGCTGGTGTCCCGCTCAGCGGTGTGGCGTCGCTCCACGGTCGAGGCTGGAGCCGCACTCGACTTGTGTATCATCGGCGATGGCGCCTTGATCTCCGCCGGCAAGGCAAGACAACAACACACGTCCGCCGTGTCTTTCGGCTCCAACCGTCTGGCACGGCCGGCGTGACATCGTCGTCATGAGAATCTGGCCGGTTTTTCTCGATTCCGTTCCGTCTTATCTCGGCCGTTCCGGCGGGTCCTTGCTTCTGACCCCCACTGGCTCAGGGGTGCTCGTCTCGCGTCTCCGTCGCATGGTCGAGGCCGTCACGACGAACGTTCCCGTTGTTGTCGCCCTCAATGCGGGAACGGCCTACCGGGAAGCAATGCAGGCCGCGTCCCCGGATCTCAAGGTCCTGTCCGAGGGAGAGGATCTCGTCGAGACGCTGCCGACGATGGAAACCTCCGACGCGTGGTTGTTCGTCGACGCGCGGTATTACATTGCCGACCCATCGCGTATCAAGGCGCTCGTGGATCAGTTTTCCACTGGCCGCCAGATCGCGCATCACCTGGTAGCGTTCGAGACCAGCGTCGCGGGTACCAAGGAGCACGTCAATGTCGATGCGGCCGGTCGGGTGCGCAGCATCCACCGCTATTACGAGGCCGCGACCTGGCCGTTCGTCGCCGGGGTTGCGGCGAGCCTCGTGCCGGCGTCGAGCGGCCTGCTCTACCTGCGGCAAGTGCCGCCTTCGCTGATCGACCTGCGCCAGCATCTCGCCACGCACGGCGTGCCGAGCCGGGATGTGGCGGTCGAAGGCGGGGCCGTGGACCTGTCGAGCCGCCATGGCCTGCTCGCGGCAATGGAGCACGACGTGGGAACGGCCGCGAATCAGGCGCGCGCCGCGGGACGCGGCGGGCCCGTGCTCGTGGGCGATGGCCACGAGATCGCGCCGACTGCCCGGATCCTCGGTCCGGTCGTCATTCACCCCGGTGTCAGCATCGGCGACGGCGCGACCATCGTCGGGCCGTCATTGATTGGCGCCGGTGCCCACATCTCCAGCGGGGCCATCGTGGCCTCGACGCTGGTCGGCCCGGAGGCGCGGGTGCCGCGCGATCGCACGCTGCGCGATCGGGTGTGGTTCAACGATCTCGACGATTGGGATCACGACGCGCCTGACACCCTGTACCACGCACGGCTCGACCGCCTCAGCTTCGAGCCCGAAACCGTCAGCGCGGTCGGGGCCTTGCCGGCGGTCTCGCATCCCTGGTACCTGCCCTGGAAGCGTGCGTTCGACGTCGTCAGTTCGCTGATTGGCCTGGTGCTGCTGGCGCCCCTCTTCCTCTTGATTGCCGTTCTCATCCGTCTCGAAGGGCGAGGCGCCACCTTCTATCGCAGCGAACGTGAAGGACTTGGCGGCCGGCGCTTCCGCTGCTTCAAGTTCAGGACGATGAAGGAAGGCGCCCACGGCCTGCAGCACCTGCTGAAGGCTCAGGACAAGCTCGACGGGCCGCATTTCAAGCTCGATGAGGATCCGCGGGTGACGTCGCTGGGGCGGTTCCTTCGCGCCACCAATCTCGACGAGCTGCCGCAACTGTTCAATGTGCTGCGAGGCGACATGAGCCTGGTCGGGCCTCGCCCCTCGCCGTTCCGCGAAAACCAGATTTGCGTACCGTGGCGGGAAGGCCGTTTGTCGTTGCGGCCCGGGGTCACGGGGCTGTGGCAGGTCTGCCGCCACGATCGCGCGCTGGGCGACTTCCACCAGTGGATCGAATACGACCTCCTCTACGTGCAGCAGGCGAGCCCGTGGCTCGATCTCAAGATCCTGCTCGCCACGGTCGTGACGCTGCTGATGCGGCGGCCGATTCCGGCGTCCTGGCTGGTCCGGTTGCCTGCGGCTCCGATTGTGGTGGCCGTCAGGGAGCAGAGTGCGTCGGCGGAGCCGCTGCCCGCGCAGCCGCCGGCCGTCGCTGCCAGCCCTGCGGAAGCATCATCACGAACGGCCTGAGTTCGAACGGATGCAATCGAGAGTGAATTCAGCAATCTATCCCGATCGACGGCGTATCAGCCTGTCGTCGGCAGGAGGGAGATACGTGAAAACGACGCGATGGGTTCGACCTGCAATTCTGGCTATTACGCTTGCGGCGGCGAGCGCCGTGGTCGTGACCGCCCGGCAGGCGACGCCCGCCCAATCGGGCGGCGAGGGATTCATGCTCGCGTCCGGTGCGGCGGGCAATGCGTCGCTGCTCGAAGGCGACGCGATTCCTGATTTGCTCGTCAGTCCCGGAACCGGCGGCGTGCCGTCACGGGTGCTCGATGGCGTCAGCCTTCAGGAGCTGGGCAGCGGGTTCCCGTTCGGTCCCGGGTTCAGCTCGAGCGTGTACACCGCCCTCGGCGAACTGACGGGCGACAGCACCACCGATATCGTCGTGGCCACCGGGCCGGGAGGGGGCCTGGTGCGCCTCTACAACGGAGCGACCATCGCCGAGGTCGGCAGCGGCCTCCCGTTCGGCCCGTTCGGCGGCGGCGTGACCCTTGCCGTGGGCGACGTCAACGGCGATGGCCGGGCCGACATCATCACCGGACAGGCCTCCGGTGGCGGTGTGGTGAGGGTGTTCAGCGGCACCAACTACGCCATGCTGATGTCGGTGGCGCCGTTCGGAACCTCCTACACCGGCGGCCTGAACGTCGCTGCCGGCGACGTCGATGGTGACGGCCGCGCCGACATCCTGGTTGGGCAGGTGAACGGCGGAACGGTGGCGGTCATTTCCGCAGCGACGCAGACCGTGACTGCCAGCGGCGCGCCCTATGGGGCTGGCGGCGGCGTGTTCGTCGCGCTGGGTGATGTCAACGGCGACGGCCGGGCGGATGTGATCACCGCGCCCGGATCGTTCACGGCTCCCGTACTCGTGTTCGACGTCAGCACCGTGAGGCTGCTCGCCAGCTTCCTGCCGTATGGGCCGAACTCGCCAGGCGGCGTCCGCGTGGCCGCGTCGGACATCACCGGTGATGGCCGGGCCGACATCATTACCGTCCCAGGACCCGGTGTCGACGCGGAGCTCAAGATCTTCAGCGGGGCCACTTTCACGCAGGCGGCATCCGAACTGGTCTTCCCAGTCGGATATCGCGGCGGCGCGTTCGTGTCGGTGCCGCCGGCCCGTCCGGGCAGCGTGATCCCCAATCCGGGCGCGCCTGGCGCGCCGCGGAACCTCGATTTCACGGTGCTGAGCAGCAACGTCGAGTTGCGCTGGAGTCCACCGGCGACCGGCGGTGCCCCGACCAGCTATCGCATCGACGTCGGCAGCGATCGCGGGCTGAGCAACCTGGCGAGCCTCACTGTCGGCAACGTCAATCGCTACGTCACGACCGCGCCGGCCGGCGTGTTCTTCGTCCGCGTGTACGCGATCAACGCCTGGGGCGCCAGCCCGGCGTCGAACGAGGTCGTGGTCGTCGCGCAGCCGACCCTCGGGACCGGCGAGTTCACCGCCACGCTCACGTGGGACACCCTCACCGACATCGACCTTCACGTCAACGAGCCGAGCGGCTTCCACATCTTCTATCGGCCACCCGCCCGGCGCGGGCCGACGGCGCTTCTCGACGCCGACAATACCATCGGCTTCGGTCCCGAGAATATCTACACCGATCGTCCGACCGCCCCCGGGGTCTATGAGGTCTACGTGGTCCCGTACGCGGGTATTGCCGCCAACTGGCCGACCACCGCGCGCATCACCATTCGTACCAACGTCGGCTCGCCGGCGGAGGACTATCGAGTATTCACGCGGACGTTCACCGGCCCGAACACGACCGTTGCGCAGAACGTCGCAAACGTGACGTTCCCCGGCGGCGCCATTGCGGAGGTGACCGGCACGCGGCCGGTGAGCTACGACCACGACGGGCTCACGATCATCGAGAGCACCAAGTCGAAACGCTGAGCGCGCCGCGCGTCGCCGACCCGGGCGACTCGTGACACGTTCATGAAATTGCGCCCGGACCACGCGAAGTCTTGCGTGGCCGGGCGCAATCCGTCTTACGATTCTGCGCGTCGGTGTCGCATGTCGTGCCTGCCTGCCGATCGGTGCGGGAGGCAAATTCCTCAGGTTTTCGCGCATTCCCCGCGTGGCCTCATTGTTGCTCTGAGGCGTTCCGGCTCTCCGTCGGTTAGAAGGGGGACGATCGTTGCATCGCTGGCTACTCGGATTGATAAGTGTGAACGTGGCCCTGGTCATGGCCGTCGTTGGCGCCCAGAGCGGCGGCGGACTGCTGCCGCCCATGAACCAGACCACGTGGGCGCCCGGCGTCCGCGGCATCCCTGTCCGGACGACTGTGTGCGCGACGATCGATGCTTCGCGCTTTGGCAATGGCGCCTATGAAGCGTCGGCGGCAATCCAGGCCGCGATCAACGTATGCCCGGCCGGCCAGGTGGTCCAGCTCTCGGCTGGCAGATTCCGGATGGACGATCACGTCACCATCACCAAGGGGATCACGCTGCGCGGGGCCGGGTTCCGGGTGACCACGCTCGAAAAGACCAATCAGATGGCGGAGCAGGAGGGCATCATCATCGTCGGGCCCTCGCGTTGGCCGAAGATCGACGAGACCACTTCCGTGAACCTCACGGCCGACGCGATCCCCGGAGGGGCGTCGGTGAGTGTCGCTAGCGCGGCAGGTTTTGCGCCAGGCCAGTTCGTCAAGCTCGATGAGGACGACTACACCACAGCGAGCTGGATCCCTATGCCGCCGCGCCTCGATGGCAGCACCCCGCAGGTTCTCGCTACCGATCGCGTCGTCTGGCCGATTCACAACCCGGCGACGTCCGGCGATCTTCCGCTTCCAGGCGGACTCTCGTGGCATAGCCGTCCGGGCCGGCCCGTTGCCGAAATCAAGGAAGTAACGGCGGTGAACGGGAACACGATCACCTTTTCCACGCCGGTGCACGCGCAGTACACGACGTCGAAGAGGGCTCAGCTGACGCGCTATACCGGCAACGACAACGTCCACGTGCGCGGCGCCGGCGTGGAGGACATGACGCTGACCGGCGGTTCGGAGGGGAACCTCTCGTTCTCGGCGGCGGCGTACTCGTGGGTCAAGAACATCGAGTGCATGCGCTACGGCAATCCGTGCGTGGACATCTCGGAAAGCTTCCGGCTCGAGGTTCGCGATTCATTCATTCACAACACCATCCATCCATATCCGGGCGGTGCCGGCTACGCCCTCAGCTTGCAGCAGGGATCGGCGGAGGTCCTGATCGAGAACAACATCATCACCGAGGCGAACAAGGTGATGGTGATGCGCTCGGCCGGCGCCGGATCCGTGGTCGGCTACAACTACGTGGACAACGGCAACATCGGGAACTACCCGGGATGGATGGAAGTCGGCCTCAACGCGAGCCACATGGTCGGGTCGCACCACGTGCTGTTCGAGGGCAACCTGGCGTTCAACTACGACTCCGACGACACCTGGGGCGGCGCCTGGGCGATGACCATCTTCCGGAACCAGCTGACCGGCCGGCGACGCGACTACCCGAACCAGGACAACGTCCGGGCGGCGGGTCTGGCCTACGGTTCCTGGTGGCACGCCTTCATCGGCAATGTGCTCGGTGAGCAGGGACGCATGAACGGCTGGATGTACGAAGATCCAGGCGACGGCACCTACGGTGACGCGACGAGCCGGTGGTCGCACGGCTTCACGATCTGGAAGCTCGGATATGCCCCGGGCGCCTGGGGACAACTGGCTGACCCCAAGGTGCGGAGCACGGTGCTGCGCGACGGCAACTTCGACTTCGTGACCAACACCGTGAAGTGGGATCGGGTTCCGGTGGCGCTGCCGAACTCGCTCTACCTGACCGACAAGCCGGCGTTCTTCGGCGATTTGCCGTGGCCGTGGGTCGATCCGACCGGTTCGACCAAGGTCCGGACGCTGCCGGCTCGGGCGCGTTTCGACACGCTGATGCCGCAAACGCCGCAGGCGTTCCGCCTCAACGTGCAGTGACCTGGCGCCGCGCCGGCGCGACTGCCGCAGGGCTTCGCAGCTATTCGGCAGCGGTCGGCGAGACGCTGGCCGCTCGCGCGGCCAGCAACTCGCGCTCGCGCGCGTTCGTCGTCATCCGGGCGGCCCGCTCGAACTCGGCCCGGGCGTCAGCGCGTCGCCCCAGCTTCAGTAGCAGGTCGCCGCGCACCGCCGGAACGAGGTGATATTCGCGTAGCGCGGGCTCGTCGGCCAGATCGTCCACCAGCGCGAGCCCCTCCTCGGGCCCCTCTACCATCGAAACGGCCACCGCACGATTGAGCGCGACGACCGGCGAGCCGGTCAGCTCCACCAGGCCGTCGTAAAGGGCGACGATGCGCGGCCAGTCGGTGGCGCCATTGTCGCCGGCGCGCGCGTGGCAGCCGGCGATGGCTGCCTGGATCGTGTAGGGCCCGAGCGGACGGGCGAGCGTCTCGGCGCGGGCCAGCGACGCGAGCCCCCGCGTGATCAGCAGCCGATCCCATTTCGCGCGTGACTGCTCGAAGAGCGGAACCGGAACGCCGCCGGGGCCGACCCGGGCTCGCGAGCGCGAGGCTTGCAGCTCCATCAACGCGAGCAGGCCATGGGCTTCCGCTTCCGCGGGGACAAGGGCGGCGAGCAGCCGGCCAAGGCGCATCGCCTCGTCGCAGAGCTCAGGCCTGAGCCACGTCTCGCCGGAGGTCGCGGTGTAGCCCTCGTTGAAGATCAGGTAAATCACCTCGAGTGCCGGAGGAATGCGCGCGTGCAGGTCGCTGCCGCCCGGCAGTTCGAATGGGACCCTGGCCTCGGACAGGGTTCGCTTGGCGCGCACGATTCGCTGCGCGATCGTCGCCTCCGAGGTGAGAAACGCGCGCGCGATCTCGGCCGTGGACAGGCCGGCGATGAGCCGCAGCGTCAGGGCCACGCGCGCTTCGCGCGACAGCACCGGATGACACGCGATGAGCACCAGCCGCAGCACGTCGTCGCCGACGGGGTCGTCGACGGCGTCGGCGTGGGGTGGCGTCCAGCTGGGTGCGGTGCGTTCGAGCTCGCCGTGCTTGGCTGCCATCATCGCCTGCCGGCGGGCTGCGTCCACGGCGCGGTTCTTCGCGGTCGTCATCAGCCAGGCGCCAGGATTGTCGGGAATTCCGGTGGCCGGCCAGCGCTCCAGTGCGATGAGGAGCGCATCCTGGGCCAGGTCTTCGGCCCGATCGATGTCACCGGCAAAGCGCGCGAGGCCGCCGATCAGCCGGGCGGCCTCGATGCGCCAGATCGTCTCGATGGTGGTGCGGGTCAGAGCCTCGTCGCTCACGATGCTGCTCAGCGCTGCTGCTGCCGCTCCATTTCCTTCCGGATCCGCTCTTCCTGGGCACGCAGCTCGGGGGTGAACTGCTCGCCGAAATCCTCGGCCTCGAAGATCGGCCGGATCTCGAGCTCGGCGTCCTCGCCCGGCATCGGATCGGGGCAGCGGCGGGCCCACTCGACGGCTTCGTCCATGGAGCGAACCTGCCAGATCCAGTAACCGGCGATGAGCTCCTTTGTCTCCGTGAACGGTCCGTCGACGACAGTCCGCTTGCCCGCTGAGAACCGGATGCGCTTGCCGCTGCGGCTCGGGTGGAGTCCATCGCCGGCGAGCATGATTCCGGCCTTGACCAGCTCCTCGTTGTACTTGCCCATCTCGGCGAGCAGCTGCTCGCTCGGCATTGCGCCCGCTTCGCTGTTCTTCGTCGCCTTCACGATCACCATGACCTTCATGAGTCCGTCCTTTCAGGCAGCGGCACGAGCCGCCGCTCGAGTGTGTTCATTAAGACGACGAACGGCAATCGCCGGGATCGACACGCCCCCCGCAGAAGTTCCTTTGATGATGCTGATAAGGACGGGCTGCGCGTCTCTCTCACAGGGAGTACGTCCTGCCCCGACAGTGGCTCCAATCGTAGCCGGATCGCGGGCATCGATGTTGCTGCGTGCAAACAATTGAGGGAAAGTGCGTATGCCTGAGAAATCAACGATCAAGGAATCGAAGAAGGCGAAGCGCGAAGGGAAGGCGCCGACCACACAGGCTGGTCCGTTCGTCGAAGAGGAAATTCGCCACGTTCGCGAGGGCAAGCACGGCGCGCGATCGGCGAAGCAGGCGATTGCGATCGGCCTGTCGAAGGCACGGCGTGCGGGCGTGAAACTCCCACCGCCTCCGGCGGGGGCGAAAGCTTCCACGAGGAAGAGTGCGGAGAGCGCGGATCGTGCCGCCTCGCGAGGCACTCGGCCGTCGCGGCGTCGTTCGCGAGCCGTCACTCGCGCGCTGAAGCGCGAAGGCCATCAGGCGGCATCGAAGAAGTCCCTGTCGCGTCAGGCGAAGTCGGCGGCCCGGCGGCGTCCGGCTTCGGCGCGGCGCGAGGCGGTGCGAAAGGCAGTGCGAACGAAAGGGCCGCAGCAGCGTCGAGCCGCGGCACGAAAGGCCGCGCGCACGCGGCAGTCTCGCCGCAGGCGCGGGGCAGCTTCAAGTCAATAGGGGAGCGTGCGTGATTGACGCCGGCGCCACGAGGGCAGTGGCGACGGCGTCTCTCTCAGCCGTTCTCGACGCTTACTTCGGCGGTGCCGGGGTCGCCGGACACGTGCCGGAGACCTCGCGAATCGCGCTCGCCTCGAACTCAGGCAGGTTGATCTTGTCCGGACCCGGGCCGTGATCCGGTCGCGGTGCACCCGTGCTCTTGGATCCAGGGCCGCCCTCCGGATCGATCCGTCCCGAGACTTCGACCTTCTTGCCGACGAGAGCCTTCAACTTTTCATCGGACGGACCTTCCACCTTGTACATATTGCCGGTGCTCGGCGTCGTTCCGCTGGTCCCGGTGGCGCCAGGCGTGCCGCTCGGCTGCGACGCGCTCCCGGTGACGGACGCGCCAGCCAGGATGTAGTCCTCGAGGACACCGGCTCGTTCCGCGACGTTGGGCGTCCGA
>DATJFF010000106.1:0-5226 GCA_035495795.1 Vicinamibacterales bacterium | reverse complement strand
GCTCGGCGGAGCCGGCAGGTCGATCACCGGACTGGATCCCACGCCGGCACTGATTAGGGCCGCTCGGGAGCGCGATCCGCACGGCTGCTACCTGCGCGGTCGTGCTGAACACCTGCCGTTTCGCGATCGCGCGTTCGACCTGGTGGTCAGCTACCTGACCCTCATCGACATCCCCGATATCGACGCCGCGATTTTCGAGATGGCCAGGGTGCTCGCCCCGGCTGGCACGCTGCTCATCGCCAACCTCACCAACTTCGTGACTCCATGCGCCGACCGCGGCTGGGTCACCGACGAGCGGGGCGAGCGCCTGCACTATCCGATCGACAACTACCTCGACGACCGCGCGATGTGGGTCGGGTGGCGCGGCATCCGGATCCTGAACTTCCACCGTCCAATGCGACGCTACTTCCGGGCGTTGCTGGACGCGGATCTACAGCTCACCTGGTTCGACGAGCCGGAGCCGATCGCGTCGGCGCCCGTGGAGCAGGCGAAGGGCTACGGCCGGGTGCCGTGGTTTGCCGTGATGGAATGGCGGAAGCGGCCGCATGTAGAGAATCGGCCATCGGCTCCGACTACCAGGTGAACGCCCCGTTTGCGGGCCTCACCAAGGAGCTGCTCGATGGCCAACCGACAGAAGATCACGACTTTTCTCTGGTTCAACGGAAACGCCGAGGACGCCGCCCGGTTCTATACCGGCGCGTTCTCCAACTCGCGGGTGACCAACGTAGCCCGTTGGGGCGAGGGCGGTCCGGCTCCGGCTGGCAGTGTGATGACCGTCAACTTCGAGCTCGACGGCCAGCAGTTCATCGCGCTGAATGGCGGCCCGGAGTTCCCGTTCACACCCGCGATCTCGCTGCTGATCAGCTGCGAGTCCCAGGAGGAGGTGGACAGGATGTGGGCGAGGCTGACCGCCGACGGCGGGCGGCCCGGCCGCTGCGGCTGGCTGACGGACCGGTTCGGCGTATCGTGGCAGGTCGTCCCCAAAGCGTTGGGCGAGCTCATGAACGGACCGGACCCCCACGCCTCGGCCCGTGTGGCCCGAGCCCTGATGGCCATGGACAAGCTCGATCTCGACGAGCTGCGGCGCGCCCACGCGGCCGCGTAATATGCACTCACTCCGAGGAGCTACCGCCGTGAAGTACATGCTGATGATGCACGCACCGGGCAACGGCCCGTTGCAGATTGCCAGCTGGCCCGCCGACGACATCAAGGCGCACATCGCATTCATGATGAACTTCGGTCGGAAGCTGGCCGCCGCCGGTGAACTGGTCGGTGCGGAAGGGCTGAGCGGACCCGAGCAGGCCCGGCGCGTTCGCGCCGGCGCCAGCGGCGAGGCCATTACCGACGGCGTCTTTCCCGAAACCAAGGAGTTCCTGGCCGGCTACTGGATTGTGGACGTGGACTCACCCGAGCGCGCCTATGCCATCGCCGCCGAGGCGTCAGCGGCACCGGGTAAGGGCGGCGCGCCGCTGAACATGTCAATCGAGGTCCGCCAGGTGATGAGCGGACCGCCACCGGAGTGGACGCCCGGCGCGTGACGCCGCTCGATCCGGCGACCCAGGACCTGTTGCGCACGCTCGCGCCGCAGGTCCTGGGCACGCTCGTTCGCCGTTATCGCGACTTTGCCGATTGCGAAGACGCGGTTCAGGAGGCCCTCATTGCCGCGGCTGGACAGTGGCCCGCGCAGGGGCTGCCCGCGAATCCGAAGGGCTGGCTGATCACCGTCGCCACGCGGCGCCTGACCGACCAGGTGCGCGCCGATACCGCGAGACGGCTGCGCGAGCAGCTCGTCGTGAGCCTGGTGCCCGCCGACGAGCAGATCGCCCTCGCCGCGGATGCCGCCGGCGTCAACGAGCGCGACGAAACGCTCGACCTCTATTTCACCTGCTGTCACGCGGCGCTCTCCGCGGCATCGCAAGTGGCCTTGACGCTGCGCGCGGTCGGCGGCCTGACGACGGCGGAAATCGCCCGTGCGTTTCTCGTGCCCGAGGCGACGATGGCGCAGCGGCTCAGTCGCGCGAAACAGACCATCAAGGCCGCCGGCGGCCAGTTTCCGGCCCCTTCCGAACAGGAGCGCCTGGCCCGGATGCCTGCGGTGCTCCACGTCGTGTACTTGATCTTCAGCGAAGGCTACTCCGCCAGCAGCGGCGATCGTGTCACGCGCGTCGAGCTCTCGAGCGAAGCGATTCGCGTGGCGCGCATGCTGGCCGAGCTCGTCCCAGGAGATCCGGAGGTGCTTGGCCTGCTCGCGTTGATGCTGTTCACCGATGCAAGGCGCGCGGCAAGGACCGGACAGAACGGCGAGCTCGTGCCGCTCGACGAACAGGACCGGTCGGCATGGGATCGTCACGCCATCGACGAAGGCGATCGTGTGCTGCGGCGGGCGCTGGCGCGAGGGATGGTCGGGCCGTACCAGATTCAGGCGGCAATCGCCGCTCTCCACGACGCGGCGCCGAGTACAGAAGCGGCCGACTGGCCGCAGATTCTCGCGCTGTACGGGCTGCTGCGAAGGGTGGACGACAGTCCGATGGCCCGGCTGAGCGAGGCCATCGCGCTGGCGATGGTCGAGGGTCCTGCAGCGGGGCTCGCGGCGCTCGACGAAGCCGCCGCGGACCCGCGCCTCGCCGATCACCATCGCCTCGACGCGGCCCGGGCGCACCTGCTCGAGCGCGCCGGCGATCGCAGCGCCGCGATCGCCTGCTACCATCGCGCGGCGGCCCGGACAGGGAGCATCCCGGAACGCAACTACCTGCTCCTGCACGCCGCCCGTCTGGCCGACGTTTAGCGGTATTCTTCCCCCGTCACTCCAGGCACGCGGCGGAGGAGCGGATCACCATGCCATCCAGGGGTCCATTGAGCGGCTGCGGCGTCTCGCGTCGGGACCTGATGCGACTCGGCGCCGGAGGCTTCGGCTTTGGCTTGTTCGGCGGAATCGGCCCGGTGCCCTTCGTCCTCGGCCAGGCCAGCCGCGCCGCGGCCGGCAACACCTCTGGCCGCATCCTCGTCGTCTTCGAGTGGTTCGGCGGCAACGATGGCCTGAACACCGTCGTGCCGTACGGCGACCCGATGTACTACAAGCACCGCCCCACCATCGGGATCAAGGAAAGGGACCTGCTGAAGATCGACGCGCATGCCGGCTGGCACAAGTCGATGCGCGGGATGAAGCAGCTCTACGACGCCGGCAAGGTGGCCATCGTCCAGGGCGTGGGCTACGACCAGCCGTCGTTCTCCCACTTCACCTCGATGTCGTTCTGGCACACCGCGGCACCGAACAGCGGCAACGAGTACGGATGGATCGGCCGCACCGCGTCGGCGCTCGATCCTGCCGGCCAGCGCGAAAACTTCATCGTCAATATCTCCGACAGCCAGTCGCTGGCGGTGAAGGCCGAGAAGCACGTGCCGCTGGTGTTCATCGACCCGATGCGCTTCCAGCGCGACGTGTTCGCGCAGGAGAAGGGCGTCCTCGACCAGCTCGCCGCGCAGCACACGCCCGCCGGCGACGCGCATAGGTATGTGTTGGAGGTGACACGAAGCGCGGCCCAGGCGTCAGAGGTCGTACGCGCGGCGTGGAGCCAATACACCGCCAAGGCCAACCCGGATCTGCGGCTGCTCGACCTCGACAAGGTTGCGGCCCTCATCGAAGCCGACTTCCCCACCCGGCTCTATTACGTTCCGCTCCGCAACAGCCTGTTCGACACGCACGTGAACCAGGCGTCGCCCCACGACCGGCAGCTCGAGTACTGCTCGGATGCCATCGCCGGCTTCTTCCAGGAGCTGGAACGCATCGGACGGGCCGACGATGTGGTGATGTACGTCTACAGTGAGTTCGGCCGGCGCGTCCCGGAGAACACCAGCCTCGGGACCGATCACGGCACGGCGCAGGTGAACTTCGTCATCGGCAACCAGGTGAAGGGCGGCTTGTACGGCAACGCGCCAAGCCTCACCAACCTGGTGCTCGGCGACAACCTGGAGGCCACGGTGGATTTCCGTCGCGTGTACGCCACGGTGATCCAGGGCTGGCTCGGCGCCGACGCGACCCAGGTCCTCGGGCAGCCCTTCGCGCCGCTCGATATGTTCCGGGCTTGAGCGGAGGACGATGATGGCGACTCGCACGGGTTGGTCACCTGGGCCCGCGTCCTGGAAGGACGACCTGGCACCCATCTCGTCAGCCGATTGGAACTACGACCGCGCCGCACATCTCCTGACGCATGCCGGATTCGGCGGCACCCCGACGGACATCGAGGCGCTCGCCGGTAAGGGACTCGATGCGGCCGTGCGCTCGCTCGTTCACTACGAGAGCATTCCCGATCCCCGATTGAAGCCTTTCGTCGAGTCGGGCCTGTGGGACCCGAGCCTCAACGGCTTCCCGGAGAGCCGGCCCGAGGCCACCGACCGAGCGGAGCGCCAGGGCAACTCGATGGGCGTCGCGGTCAAGCCCGGCGGCAATCGTCCGGTGCAGCCAGTCTCGGACCGGTTCTTCTACTGGCTGCGCGCGACGATGCTGGAGACCCGCCGGCTGGGTTACTGGTGGGCCAACCGGATGCTGCAGACGACGCACCCGGTGGAACAGAAGATGGCGCTGCTCTGGCATGGCCACTTCGCGACGCACGAGAACAAGGTTCGCGACTACCGGAAGATGGTCCAGCAGATCGACCTGTTCGAGCGGGGTGCCACAGGAAACCTGCGCGATCTCACCATCCAGGTCGCGAAGAACCCGGCAATGCTCTACTTCCTCGACGCGCAGTACAACGTCAAGGGCGCGCCGAACGAGAACTTCGCCCGTGAGGTGATGGAGCTCTTCACCATGGGGGTCGGCAACTACTCGGAGAAGGACGTGCGCGAGTGCGCCCGCGCGTTCACCGGGTGGTACTTCGACGACCTGTCGTTCAAGGTCGATCCCGCCAAGCACGACGACGGCGAGAAGAGTTTCCTCGGGCGATCCGGCCGCTTCGATGGCGTCGAGGTGCTGAAGATCATCTTCGAGCAGCCGGTGACCGCCGAGTATCTCGCCGGCAAGATCTACCGGTTCCTGGTCCGCGACGAGTTGTCCCCGGATCTCCGCGCCAAGCTTGGCAAGGTACTCCGCGAGCACGACTACGAGGTGAAGCCGCTATTGACGGCGATCTTCTCGTCGCGCGACTTCTACAGCCAGGCGAGCTACGGCGGCCACATCAAGGGACCGGTCGAGCACCTGGTGGCGATGATGAGGCACCTCGGCGCGGACAC
>DATJFF010000105.1:0-41702 GCA_035495795.1 Vicinamibacterales bacterium | reverse complement strand
GCCTCGCCGGACAGGGCCGCATCGAGCTCGGCCGAATAATCGCCGGCAATGAGCCACATCGCCGCCGGGTTCTCCATCGGCAGCACGTCGCTGAAATATCCGTTCGGCAGGCGCGGGCACAGGCCGTGCTTCTCCCGCAGCCGGTCGTTGACGGTGGTGAATGCCGTACTGAAGCCGGCGTCGGCACGGAGCGTGCCGCATAGCGTCGCAAGCAGGTTGGCTTCGCGCTCGTCGGCTTGCAGCGTGTAGAACGTTGCCACGCCGATCGGCGTCAGGTTGTCGAGGCTGAAGGCGAATTCGAGCGGAACCATCTGGCGATCACGCTTGCGATACATCGTGTATCGCGCTTCCGTCGTCCACGCCCAATCCGTACCGCAGATGAGCCGGCCGCCTTCGCGCAACAGCTGCGCGAACCGCGCCATCGCCAGCTCTCGGAAGCCTTCGTCGAAGTACATCAGCATGTTGAAGCACCGCACGACGTCGGCCGGTTCGGTCACCACCGATTCGAGGTCCGACCGGATGAACCGGAGGTTCGAACCCTCGTAATCGTGAACCGGATGGACCGAGAGTGTGCTTCCGTCGGAATCGACGTTCAGCGGGGCATCGGCGCCAGTGCCGCGGCGACGCAACAACTCCGCGAGCAACGCTTCAAATCGTTTCGAACTCGAGTCGGCGTCGGCGAGCAGCGCCTCCCAGCTGTCCTTCGTCGGGACGAGCGGCTGGAAGTACACCGCGTGGCCGCGCTCGTCGTAGACGCAGTAGTTGCCGTGGCCATCGCGGATGAAGTACTCGGGAAGCGATCGGTCGACGCCGACGATGTCCCAGCCGGGCAGCGCGGAAGCGCTGTCGATCGTTGTCAGTGGCGGAAAGCCGCAGGCGATGTCGAGCAGGCGCCCGGTGTCGCCGCTGAGCCTCCGCACCAGCTGATCGATCCGGACGTGGCGTCCCGCCAGGGTGATCGGCGGGACCCGGCCTCCCCAACATCCGGGCAGCAGGTTCGAGGCAACCGAGGCAAACATCTCCGCCTGGAACGGCGAGAAATCCTGCGCCGGCATCCCAGCGCGCTGCATCAGCGCGGCCGCGCGCTCCAGGAACTGGCGCGCGTCCTCCCGGTCCGGCAGTGCCTCGAGCCGCTCGACGGTCGGCGCCCCCAGCTTCCCGTCGAATCGCCGGCGATTCAGATCTTGAACGTAGGTCGACACGGCCATCGGCTCTCCTTCTTCGCGGGCCCGGCGTCCGCACGGTTCTCCCGGCTGCGGGTCCAACGGTCTCGACGATTACTGCGTCGCCTGTCGTGCGCCGATCTGCTTCAACAACTCCGTGACGGCCGCGTCGAGCTGCGCGTCGCGCCCCGTGTACGATTCGCCGACTCTGCGCTTCACCGGGATGTCCACCTGTCTGGGGACCAGCTCCATCGTCTTGCCGTCCGCGCCTTCCACCCGCATGGCGGCCAGGCGCACGACGGTGCCGTCGATGAGCGGCACATTGGAGGTGTAGATGATCCAGCCGGCGGTCGGCTCGCCGACGACCTTGCCGGCCTTGAGCGCCCGGTAACCTTCGGTGAAGTCCTCCGCGTCCGACAGAGAGTGCTGGTTCGTCACCAGGATGGTCGGCGCGCCGAGCGCCCGCTGGCCGAGTACGCTGCGGCCCGGCGCCGGCCCCTCGCCCCGTCCCGTCATCGTCAGGTAGTTGCGTTTGGTGAAGACATCGAGCGCGTACATGTTCACGAAGCCGCCGTTGTTGTTGCGCACGTCCACCACGACGCCGTCTCGCGCGTAGTTCTCCGCGTCGAGGTCCAGGTGCAGCTGGCTGAGCGCCGTGTCCGACATGTCGAACATGTGGACGTAGCCGAGCCGTCCGTTGCTCGCCTTCAGGACGTAGGCCCGGTTCTTCTCCACCCACTGGCGGTACGTCAGGTTCTTCTCGGTCGCCTGGTTCGTCGGCCGGACGGCGACGGTGCGCCGCCCGGTGCCGGCCGCATCGGTCGCGACCTCGAGGTCGACGCGGCGGTTGATCGTGTGGCTCAGCACCTGATCGAGATTGACGCGCGCGCCAAGCGCGGCGCCGTTCACCGACAGGAGGTACTCGGCGGGACGAATCCCTGCGATGGCGGCCGGCGTCAGCGGGATCACCTCGGTCACCTTGAAGCGGCCGTCCTTCTCATATTCCCTGCGATCGAAGCGCAGCCCGAGCTTTCCGACCACGGGCGAGCCGCCGGCCGGCGCGTTGACGCCCATGTGCGACGCGTTGAGCTCGCCGACCATCAAGTTGAGCAGCCGCCGCATCTCGTCGCGCGTCGCGGCGCCGGCGATGAGCGGTCCGTAGAGCGCCCGCGTCGCCTGCCAGTCCACGCCGTTCATCTTCGCGTCGAAGAAGTTGTCGCGCAGGTACGACCACGCCTGCTGGAACACCTCCATCTTCTCGGCGGCGAAGTCCACGTCCATCTCGGCGGTGACGTTCAGGCGGCGCGTGTTGCGGTTCTCGACGGTCACGATGGTGATGCGGCCCTGCTCGAGCAGGTACACCTCCTTGCCATCGGGCGTGAACTCGGCGTCGCTCTTGGCGCCTGACGTCGAGGTGAGCTGGCGCGCCACCGCCGGCTCGCGCGACAACTCGTCGATTGAGAACGTGTAGAGGTTCTGCTGGCCCGCGGCCCGGCCAACGACGAGCAGTGTCTTCCCGTCCGGGCTCAGACGCTGCGCGCCGGCATCGATCCCGACCGGCAGCAGCGACAACCGCTGGCGGATGTCGTCGAAGACGATGCGGGTGCCGGATTCCGCAGGTTTTGGCGTGGCCGCGGTGTCGGCAGGCGCGGGCGCCGGTGCCGCTGCCGGTGCAGGCGCCGACGGCGGCGCCGGCTTCACCGGCTCCTCCTTGAACAGATCGCGGAACTGATCTTCGCGGAACTGCGGCGTGCGTGGCGTCAAGTCCACGCGCGCGATCTGCCGCATCTCGGTCCGCTGCCCGGTGTCGAAGAACAGCGCCCGGCCATCGGCCGACCACGAAAGGGTGTTCGCAAACGCGTTCGCGACGAAACTGACCGGCTGCGGTGTGCCTCCGTCCACCGCGACGGCGTAGACATTGGTGAACGCCTTCGGGCCGGTTGACAGATAGGCCAGCCATCGGCCGTCCGGCGACCAGGCCATCGGCATGCCGCCGGTGAACGGTGGACGGTTGAAGATGCCTTTGGCCACTACCCGCTCCCGGCTCGACGCGATGTCGAGAACGTGGAGCTCGCTGTTGCCGCGGATGAACGCGAGACTCTTGCCGTCTGGCGAGAACCGCGCGGAGTGATCCGCGTCGGGTCCGCTCGTCAGCCGTTTCTCGGCGCCGGTGGCGAAGTCGTAGAGGAAGAGATGGTCCGTGCCCTCGCGGTCGGAGCTGTAGACCAGCGTCCGGCTGTCCGGCGACCAGGTGATCTGCGACTCGGCCTGCGGCGTGCGGCTGATGCGAGCTGCGTCGCCCCCGTCCTTCGCGCTGGCCGCGAATACCTCGCCGCGCACCACGAAGGCCACCTTCTTGCCGTCGGGCGAGAGGTCCAGCTCGGTGAAGTCGTCAGTGAGCGACAGGTGTTCGACGCCGGCGCCGGCCGGTGCGCCGCGCCGGGTGATCGGCACGCGCGCCGCGCTGCCCGTCTGCGTATCAAGGCTCCAGATCTCGAAGTCGTGCTCGAAGGCAATCAACCGGCCGTCGTTCGAGATTGATGGCCACAGCACGCGCCCGCTCTTGAACGTGCTCAGCTGCTTCGGTGTCGCGCCCGTGCCAACACCGGTCGTCCACAGATTCTGCGCGCCGCTGCGATCGGACACGTAGAACACCGACTTACCGTCGGCGCTCCACATCGGCCACATCTCCTTGGCGCCGCCGCTCGTGACCGGCTCGTACGACGGGGTGTCGCCATCCCGCGCGATCCACACCTCGGCTTCGTCGAGGTGGCTCCGTCCGTTGCGCCACCACTGCGCCGACGCGGTTGCCCGCGCGGTGATCGCGATCGCGCGTCCGTCCGGAGAGGCGTTGGCGAAGTACTCGTTGGTATAGCGATCGGCGGCCACCTCCATCGGCGTTCCGCCGGTGGCGCGCACCCGGAAGACGTCGTTCATGCCGGCGATGTCGTGACTCGTCGACGAGAAGTAAATCCACTCGCCGTCTCTCGACCACCCATCGAGCTGCTCGCTGCCATCGTCGAAGGTCAGCCGCGTCACCTCGCCGGTAGCGAACGTCAGGATGTAGATGTCGCCGCCGCCGGTGCGGTTCGACGTGAAGGCGAGCCGCTTGCCATCGGGCGAGTAGAGCGGCCGCGACTCATTGGCGGGATGCGAAAGCAGCAGCCGCGCCTCGCCACCCGCAGCGGGAACCGCCCAGATGTCGCCGCCTGAAATGAAGGCAATCTCACTCCGATCCGGCGAGATGGCCGGCTCGGTGAAATAGGCCCGAGGCGCGGGGCCGGTGCCCTGTGCCGAAACCGCCGTGAGCGCCGCGACGACGAAGAGTACGGTCCGCATGAGGCGGATTCTATCCGCCTCCGGCAAGGCCGCGACGGACTAGCTCCGTTCTGCCTTCTGCCTTGTGCCTTCTGCCTTCTTCCTTGGCCTTCCCTCTTCCCCCTTCTGCCTTGTCACCGGAGCCGGCCCGAGCGTTTTTCAACCCGACGCTTCGCGAGGCTCTTCCGCAGCTTGCCACTGCCGGCGACGAGATCCAGGAGTTGGCCCTGGACCTTGTCCGATCGGACCCGTTCGAACCACTCGAGCGACCCGTTGTTAGCGGCGCCCACGACAGGTCCATTACAGATGCGCTGGCAGCGCACTTCCGAAATGTCGGCGACCGCGCTCAGCCGCTCGCGCAGTTCGTCGTACCCCTTTTCGCGAGGGCAGGTCTTGCCATTGCAGAGGAAGACGGTGGGACGAACCATCGGAGATCTCGATCATACGGCGCTTCCGATCGACGCCGGCCTTCGAGCGAAAGCGCTTACCCGCCGCGTAACGACAGGGAGGACACCGCGGTCCGTTCGTGCTGCAATCCAGCAGCGCTGGAGGTGGTGTGCTTCTTGCCCCATGGACTGGAGAGGTAAGTTCATGTTCCCGAGCAATTGGTCTTTATGCGCTCTCGCATACCTGGCACTCTCCGCGAGCGGCTGCGGCAACAACGCTGGTCCCGGTAGCATTCCGACATCGCCCACGCCGTCGACCGGCGGCACGGCATCGGTCACGATCGCCATCGTCACAACCGGAGGCTCGAACTCGTTCAGTCCCAATCCCGCGGCGGAGGCGCAGGGCGGGACGGTCGCGTGGCGCAACGCAGACAACACCACCCATCGGATCGTCGCCGACGACGGGTCGTTCGACACCGGCAACATCGCGGCGGGCGCGACGAGCCAGGCGGTGATGGCCTCGGCCGCCGGGGTGAACTATCACTGTTCGATTCACCCGGCGATGGTCGGCACAATCAGCGCGCAGTAGACGTTAAGGGAAAGGCACCTTCCAGCTTTTGCCTTGTTCTGCCTTGTTTCTGCCTTGTGCCTTGTGCCTTCTGCCTTCTGCCTTGTGCCTTCGGCCCTCGCCCGGGGGCATACTGGCCGCATGAGGAGCGTCGCTGCAGTCGCCTTCATCTGCGCCGCGAGCCTGGCCGCGCACACCGGGGCTCAGGCCAACAAGCCGACGTCGGCGCGGCTTCGCGCGGGTGCCACGGCGCCAGTCGCGCCGCCGCTGACGGTTGGCGGCGGCGAAGTCATTCTCGACGTGACGGTGGGCAAGGACGGCACCGTCAGCAAAGTGCAGCCGGTGCGAGGCACACCGCCGTACACGCAACTGCTGACCAGTGCGGTCGGCGGCTGGGGCTTCGATCCGGCGAAGTCCCTTGTCGAGGATGCGCTGCAGGCGGCTGAGAGCCACGTACTCGTGGCCGCCGTCTACCGCCCGCCGCAGGTGTATGCGGCGCCGGCTCCCGGCGCGGAGACCAAGACCGTGGGTGAGCTGTCGGCGCAGCTGCCCTCTCCGGGTGCGCTGACGATGCCGACGGCGTATCCACCGCGCGCGGTCCGCGACGGCACGGTGGTGATCGAGCTCGAGCTGGGCATCGGCGGCGTCGTCCAGGGCGCCAAGGTGATGAGCGGCCCATCGCCGTTCGATAACCCAGCGCTCGACACCGCCCGCGGGTGGCGATTCGGCGTCCCGCGCGATCCGACCGGCGCCGAGCAGATCTTCGTCTACGCCGTCGTCGGCTTCCGCGAACCGATCACGCAGTAGCCGGTACGTCCAGCTCGCGCAGGTCCACCTCGTCGGCGTCGACGACGGCGAGATAGCGCCGCGCCCAGCCGTCCGCCTCGTCCCACGAACCAACGATGAGGATCACGTAGCCGCCGATCATCTCTTTCGATTCGGTGAACGGCCCGTCGGTAACGGTCACGCCGTTGATGGAGTTCTTGTAGCGGCGTCCCCGCCGGCTCGGCCGGAGCGTTTCCGAAGTGAGGTGAACGCCGCTCCTGCTCGTCTCCTCGACGAGGCGCGCCATCGCGGTCCGCTGCGGCGGGGACAGAGATGCGCCGGCTTCCGATGCCGGCGTGGCCTTGCGCAGCACCAGGTAACGGCGCCTCACGACGCCGGCCGGCGGCGGCGCGAGGCCGATGTCCCAGGCTTCGGTAACCGGACGGATGTCTACCTCGCCGTCTCCCAGCTCCGCTGCCTGCCGCTCGGCCCATGCCACCGCTTCGTCCACCGAGCCGGTGCGAACAATGCTGAAGCGCTCGGGCAACTCGTTCTCGCCGGGCAGCGGCCCTTTCCGCACGGTTGCGACGCCGCCCTCGAAGCTGACGCGCACGCCCTGCGAGCTGGCTCGAAGCCCCTCGGCCCCGGCGAGAATCCGAGCTCCGCTCAACTCCGCGATGAGCGCGCCAACGCGCGACACGAGTTCCGGCGTCGGTACGGCGCCGCTCTCCCAGTGGGCGTTGGTCTTGTGCATGATCATCACGCGCACGGCCTCGTCTCCTCTTTACGACAGGAAGAAGTCCACCACCGGCGGTACCAGGGCGGCTGGTTTGACGTTGTGTGTCTGCCCGGGCAGCGTCAGATGCCGGGCGCCGCGCACGGTGTCGGCAACCGTTCTCGTCGAGCGCTGCAGCCGCGGATCGGTCTTCGACCCGCTCGCGGCCATCACCGGAACCGTAATGGTGCGGAACCGCGCCCGCGGCACCCGGAACTCGCTCATCACCGTCGCGTCGTAGGGCAGGGTGTGCGCGACCGCTTTGGTCTGTCGCCATACGCCTGGGATCAGCCACATGATGAAGACCACCGGCGCCGGCGCCTTGACCATGTCCTTCATGAAGTAGGTGACTGCGCCGCCACGGTCGTCGTCTCGAACGAGCGCCTGGAGCCGGGTCAGGTGTGCGCTGCCGCCGCCTTCACCGTCCTCGTCGACGTAGGGAGGCTCGTAGGCGAAGACCTTCCTCACCTCGAGTCCGCTGGCCGCGGCCTCCAGCGCCAGAGCTGCGCCAGAGGAGAGGCCGAGAAGGTAGACCGGCTCACCGGCCTCGCGGATCAGCGCCGCGATGTCCTCCACTTCTCGCTCGCGTGCGTAGGGCTGCGTGTCGCCACTCGCGCCGCGCCCCCGCCGGTCGTAACGGAAGACGGTGAAATGAGGCGCGAGCAGCTTTGCGAGTCCCGCCGACGGGCCGAAGGAGCGGCTGCACAGCGCGCCATCGACGATGACGAGCGACGGTCCGCGCCCCGAGCGCTCGTAGGCGATGGTCGTTCCGTCCCTCGACGTCGCTTCGATTACGGTGTCCATCGGTTCTCCAGCGCCGCCGGCATGCCCCGGCATCACGACACGCAGCCGGGGCGAGCGCAGCAGCAAGCCGCCCCACAGCAGCGACGCAAGGTAGATGGGGAAGAGTACGTGAGTGAAGAGCGGGTTTCCAACCCGGACGTGGGCGGCGACCGCGCCGCCGAGATAGCCCGTCAGCAGCACCGCGCCGAGCACCGAGGTCGTCGGCACGACGTAAGCGGCGGTGCAAAGGGCCAACATCATGCCGAGGCCGAAGATCACGCTGACGGGATAGCCGAGCGCGACGGTGCCTTCGATGACCGGCTCGACCTGGAGGAGTTTCCCGACGCTATCGAAGATGAGGAAGAGGACGGCGATAGTGCTGAGCGCGCGCCCGGTCCAGAGCCCCGCACGCGACTCGCGGCTTGATTCGGTAACCCTTGTAAATACCTGGCTTTGCGTGGTGGTGTGCATCTTGATCTCCCGGCCGCCGATGTGCGGCTCTGTAATGGCGACGACCGGGGATGCGGACGATCGACAAATTCAGGCGCGGCTTCGCCGCGCAGGCCTTCGGCAGGCCGCCCTGCGGGCGTCAGGCGCGCCTGGCGGCGCGCGGGAAAACCTTCTGACAGTGCGCAAAAAAGGGGGAACACGAAGAACACGAAGGGCACGAAGCTCACGAAGGCCGCTCGAGAACTCGCGGACAAACCTGGAATATGGGTGCGTCCGTGCGCCGAAGCAAAGCATCAAGCGTCAGGGGCCTGGAGCCTGAAGTCTGGAGCCTATCGCGCTTCCTCGAGCTGCATCTTCCAGGCGGCGTGCTGCGACTCGACGACGAGGTACGACACGCGGGGGTCGTCGGAGAAATCGACGGTACCGCTGCCGGCGCCGGTGTGATCCACGACCTGCTGCAGCGGGCGGCCGCTGATCGCGCTGTAGAGCCAGACCTTGAAAGCGGCATCAGGACCGGCGCCGGTGGGGCGCGCATCCCAGCGCAGGCGCAGCGCGCCGGTGGTGACGTCGAACGATTCGGTCTGACGACTGCCATCGCCAGACCACGCGCCAACCGCGCGCCACGCGGCGGTCCGTGGCGCCTCCTCCGCCCGAGCCGGCGCCGTGCCGCACGCCGGGAACACGAAGGGCACTAAGGACACGAAGATCACGAAGGGCAAGGCCCTTGTCACTCCGTGTCGTTCGCGCATCGAGACAAGTCTCACGAGTCGAGCCTGAACCCTGAAGCCTGGAGCCTCAAGCCTACGTCGTGGCCCCAGCGGGCGGGCCGCCGCGAACCGCGCGGCGTACCAGGTTCCGCATGAGCGGCACCTTGTATCCGTTGTGCTGGAGGGGGAACGCGCCCTCAATCGCGAGCTCGCCGGCCATCTTGGCGGTCTCCTCATTGAGAGGCTTGCCGGTGATCGCCCGTTCGACGGCTTCCAGCCGCAGCGGCCGCGCCGCCACTGCGCCGACCGCGAGTCTCGCGCCCGCGATTGTGCTGCCGTTCATTTTGATCGCCGAGGCGACATTGACGAGCGGGAAGTCCCACACCTCGCGGTCGCGGACTTTCTCGAAATAGAAGCGCGCTCCGGCCCACGTCGCCGGAATGCGGATCGCCGCGAGCACTTCTCCCGGCTGAAGCACGTTCATCCTCGTGATGTCAGTGCCCGGTCCGACGAAGTAGTCGGCCGCCTCCACCACCCGCTCGCCGCCGCGGCGCTTGATCACCATCTGCGCGTCGAGCGCGATCAGCGCCGGCGCCGTGTCCGACGGGCTCACCGCGACGCAGCGATCCGCGCCGAGAATGGCGTGCTCGCGGTTGATCGCTGTCGGCGTGTCGGCGTAGCAGATGTTCCCTCCGGCGCGATAACAGTGCCACCCGCGGCGATAGTACCAGCAGCGCGTGTCCTGCGAGATGTTGCCGCCGAGGGTCCCCTGGTTGCGGATCTGCGGCGAAGCGACCAGCCCGGCCGCATCGGTCAGCCCGGCGAACTTCGCGCGGAGTCCTTCGTGGTCGGCCACCTCGGTCAGCGTGGTCGTCGCGCCGATCTCGAAGCCGCCGTTCGCGTCGCGGATGCCGTGCAGTTCGGCTACCTGGCTCAGGTCCACCACCACGCTGGTCCGCTTGGTGCGGTCCTTGAGCCAGTCGAACGAGTCCATGCCGCCGGCGAGAACCCAGGCCTCGCCCCGCCGCTCATCGAGCAGCTGCAGCGCATCGTCCAGCGATGACGGCTGGAACAGCTGGAACGGGGGGATGACGTCGTGAAGGATTGCCATGGCGTTCCTCCTCGTTCCTCAAATGTTCGCGGTTAGGGGATCCAGCATGGGCTTGCCGTGCTCGAGCGCCATGAGGATCGCGTCAAGGGTGACCGGCGCGCGGCGGTAGACATCGTCGCCGAGCGCGTCGGAGATGGCGTTGAGAATCGCGCAGGCGCCGGCCGCCACCGGCGGCTCGCCGATGCCGCGCGCCCCGACCGGCGTTTCCGGATCGGGAATGTTGACCGCCTCGCCCTTCATGTTGCGCGGCACGTCGAGGATGGTCGGCGGCCGGCTCTGGTAGAAGCGCTGGGTCAGCGAGAGTCCGTAATGCTGGTCGTAGACCGTCTTCAACGACAGCGAGTGCGACATCCCGAGCACGCCGCGCCCCAGGAGCTGTCCGAGATACGCCTTGGGATGGATGATCGTCCCCGAGTCGCCGACCGCCGCGTAGTCGATCAGGTGGTACTTGCCGGTCTCGACGTCCACTTCCACCTCGGCGAAGCCGGCGACGAACGAGAAGCTCGTGCCGTCGCGCGGATAGGTGTCGCGGGCGACGCCCATCAGCCCTTGTCCGGCCAGCGCGGTGGCCGAAATGGCCGTCACCTTGTTGATGTTGCCCGGCAGCTCGTGGCCGTCGAACCTGCCGCCCATCGCGATCGCCTGTTTCGCGACGTCCGCGAGGCTCATGCTGCCACCCGGACCGGAGATGCGCTCGCCGGTCAGCTTGTAGGCGGTCGGCGAACCGCCCATCTTCTTTGCGGCGATCTCCTGGGCCTTGCCAATCGCGTCTGTCGCCGCGGCGTGCGCCGCGCGGGTCATTGCGTGCGTCGTCTGGCTGCCGCCGGAGACGCAAGTCCATGGGAGGTTCTGCGAGGTGTCGCCCCAGGCGATCTGCACCTTCTCCCACGGCATGCCCATCATCTCGGCCGCGACGCGGTGGACGTCGAAGACCGATTCGGTGCCGAGGTTGCCGACTCCGGACTGGATGTACATCTTGCCGTCCGGC
This sequence comes from Vicinamibacterales bacterium, assembly GCA_035495795.1. Lineage (GTDB taxonomy): Bacteria > Acidobacteriota > Vicinamibacteria > Vicinamibacterales > UBA2999 > VFZN01. The sequence goes on along the minus strand of DATJFF010000105.1, from coordinate 30,688 downwards.
TTGATCACGAACAGCCCGTCGAAGCCAGTCGAACCAGCGACGAAGGTGCTCACTGACACGCCGACGCCGCGGACCTTGGATCCGACGCGCTGTCCCGAGCGCGCCTTGCGCTCGTCCCAGCCGAACAGGTCCTTGCCGCGATCGAGTGCCTCCTTGATGAACGCGCTGGTCGCGTAGCCGCGCTGACCCTTGGCATCGGCCGGGCCCCATTTCGCTTTGCCCTCGGGCGCGTTGAGCCGCCGGATGGCCACCTGGTCGATCTTGAGCTGGCGCGCCGCCTTGGCGATCACCGGCTCGAAGATCATGATTGCCTGCAGGCCGCCCGGCTGGCTCTGGGCGCGGCGCGGCGGCGTGTTGGTGAGGACCGTGATCGCGCGCGAGCGCATCGCCTCCGGCTGATAGAGGAGCGAGACGAACCGGCCGCCGCTCGCGGCATCGCCTTGCGCCTCGTAGGCGCTGTTCTCGCCGATGGCGTACATGTCCACGGCCAGCAGCCGGCCGTCTTTGGCGAACCCGGCCTTGACGCGGCCGTGCACGGCCGGGCGGATGCCGCCGATGTAGTTCTCCTCCTCGCGAGTGATGCGCATCATCACCGGCACGCCGGTCTTCTTGGAGAGGAGCGCCGGGATCATGCACTGCACCGAGCCGGTGGCGCGGCTGCCGAAGCCGCCGCCGGTGTACTCGGTGATGAGGACGACGTCTTTCGGATCCAGGCGCATCCAGCGGGCGATGGAGGCGACGGTCTGGACGGCGCTTTGCGTGCCGGAGTGCATGTAGAGCTTGCCGTTCTGCCAGTAGGCGAGCGCGGTGCGCGGCTCGAGCACGTGGTGCTGGTTGTTGGCGACCGAGAACGTCTCGTCGAGCACCAGCGCCGCGTTCTTGAAGCCGGCCTCGACATCGCCGTACGACCACTCGATCTGGGGCTTGCCCATCGGCATCTTGCCCTGGTCGTATTCGGCGAAGTCCTCGGCGGTCCACTTCACCTGCTGGATCTCGAGCGGGCCGGGCGGCTGGCCGGGTTGCGCCGGCGGGCGGCCCCACGTGTTGCCCTCGACGCGCGGGTTCGGGCCGTCGGGCCGCAGCGACTTGATCGGATCGACGACGAACGGGAGCGTTTCGAACTCGACGTGGATGGCTTCGATCGCGGCGGCGGCAGTTTCCTCGTCCACCGCGGCGACGGCGAGGATCGCTTCACCCGCGTAGACCGGTTCGTCGGTGAGCGCGCGCTCGGCTTTCGGATTGGCCTTGATCGTCTCGCCCAGGTCGGTGACGGTGTCGGCCGTCTCGGGCAGCTCGCTGGCGCGGAGGATGGCCTTGACGCCGGGCATCGCTTCGGCGGCGCGGGAGTCCACGCTCTTCACGCGACCGTGCGGGATCGGGCTGAGGAGCAGCTTGGTAAACAGCATCCCCTCGGCGCGGAAGTCCTCGGCGTATTTCGACTTGCCGGTGACCTTGGCGATCAGATCCGGCGTGGTGTAGTCACGCCCGACGAGTTTGTTGTCAGCCATTGGCCACCCCCCTCGAGAGCTCGGCGCCGCGGTGGAGCGCGGTGAGGATCTTGTCGTAGTCCTGGCAGCGACAGAGGTTGCCGGAGATGCCGTGGGCCAGCTGCTCGCGGGTCGGATTCGGGTTCTTCTTCAAGTAGCCGACGGTGGCCATGATGAAGCCCGACATGCAGAACGCGCACTGGAAGCCCTGCTCCTCGACGACGCCGCGTTGGACGGGGTGGAGAGTGCCGTCGGCGGCCTGCAGGCCCTCGATGGTCTGAATCTTCTTCGCGCGGACCGAATGGGTGAGCACCGAGCAGGAGTAGCGCGGCACATCGTCGACCAGCACCGTGCAGGCGCCGCACTCGGCTCGGTCGCAGCCGATCTTGGTGCCGGTGAGCCCAAGTTTGTAGCGGAGCGTCGTTGCCAGGGTTTCCTGCGGGGCGACGTCCACGCGGCGCTGATTGCCGTTGACGGTGAGCGTGATTAGCCGCTCGACGCCGCCGGTACGGGCGGCCTGGCCCGAGAGGAGAGGTCCGGCCCGGAACAAGTACGCGGCGGAGGAGACGGCCACGCCGCCGGCGACCACGCCTTTGATGAAGTTCCGACGGGAGACGCCGCTCGGCGTCGCCTGGGTTTCCTGCGCGTCGTGAGACATCGCTGCCCCCTGAGGTCTGGCTGGACTGTAGACGAACGAGGGTAGATCGGGGGAACTATAACAGGCGGCGGGCGGCTGCGCACCTAGCAGGCGGCGGTCGGCTGCGCCGCCGCCGCAGGCCTTCGGTAGGCAGCGCCTGCGGCGCTGCGGGCGCGCCTGGCGGCGCGTAGGGGAGGGAACTCCATCGAAGAGCGGAAGGACCGAGCGGTCTAGCCCCGCTTCAGACCGAGCGTGCGAATCCGCTTGTGAAGCGCCGTCCGCTCCGTGTCGAGCAGCCGTGCCGCAGCCGATACGTTCCAGTCGGTCTGATTCAGCGCCTCGCGGATCCGTTCGCGCTCGGCCGAGTCGCGTACGTGCTGCAGGCCTGAGGCTGCCCCTGCGGCCTGGCTGGACCTGATCTCCAGTGGAATCGCCTCGGCCGTGATCCGTTCGCCGGGGTTGAGGATAGCCATCCGCTCCACGACGTTCCGCAACTCGCGTACGTTGCCGGGCCAGGTGTAGCCCGCAAGCAGCGAAACGGCGTCCGGATCGAGCGCGCGTGGCCGGAAGTTGTTCCTCGCGCAGAACTCGGACAGGAAGTATGGCACCAGCTCGGCGATGTCTTGCAGCCGCTCGCGCAGCGCTGGCACCCGGATCGGCACGACGTTCAGCCGATAGAACAAATCGGCGCGGAACCGCCCGTCAGCGACGAGATCGTCGAGGCGCCGATTGGTGGCCGAGATGACGCGGGTTGCCACCCTGATCGTCTGTTCGCCGCCAACGCGCTGGAACTCGCCATCCTGCAGCACACGAAGCAGTTTGGCCTGCGATGCTTCGTGCAGATCGCCGACTTCATCGAGAAAGATCGTGCCGCGATCGGCCAGCTCAAACTTGCCCCGGCGGAGCGTCGCGGCACCGGTGAATGCCCCCTTCTCATGGCCGAACAGCTCGCTCTCGATCAACTCGGTCGGGATGGCGGCACAGTTGACTTTGACGAACGGACCGGCAGCAAACGGGCTCTCACGGTGGATGTGCGCCGCCAGCAGCTCCTTGCCGGTCCCGGACTCCCCGGACAGAAGCACCGTCACGTCGGATCGCGCCACCTGTGTCGCCTGCCCGACGGCCTGCTGGAACACCGGCGCCGAACCAATCATCCTCGGCGGGTCCCCGGCCAATTCCCGATACCGCTGGTTCTCGCGCTGCAGATCGGACCACTGGAGCGCGTTCTTGACGACCAGCAGCACGCGATCGCGCGCCAGCGGCTTCTCGAGGAAGTCGAACGCGCCGCTTCTCGTCGCCTCGACGGCATCGGCGACTGTCCCGTGCCCCGAGATCATCACCGCGGCGCATCGCTCGTCCCACTGCCGCACCACTCTCAGGAGATCGATCCCGCTGCCGTCGGGGAGCCGCACGTCGAGCAAGTACAGGTCGGCGACCGCGCGGTTTCGTTCCGCCATGAATGCGGCGGTCGAGTCGAAGACGCTGACGCGGTAGCCCTCTCCTTCGAGGATCAGGCGAAGCGAGCGACCAATATTCGCCTCATCATCCACGACGACGATGTGCCGTTTGCGGGTCATGATGGCAGCGACACCCTGAACCCGGCGCCACCCAGCTCCCCGGGGATCGCCGTGACGTCGCCGCCCGACAAGAGCGCGTTCTTCTTGGCAATGGACAGGCCGAGGCCCATGCCGTGCTTCTTGAACGTGATCGTCGGCTCGAAGAGTGTGGCCGACACCGCGTCGCTCAGGCCGGGCCCTGAATCGTGAACGTCGATCAGCACGCGCTCAGCCTCCGCTCGGGTCATGACGGCGACCGCGCCCTCGGGCCCAGCCGCTTCAGCCGCATTCTGCAGGAGGTTGGTCAGGATTCCGTTCACCAGGTCCGCGGCCGCACGCGCTCGGGGATGGCCACCATCCAGCTCGAGCTGGTAGCTCACCCCGGGATGCACCGGGCGGAGCAGCGCGACCCGCTCGGCGACGAGGGCGTTGATGTCGAGCACCTCGGGACGGACCGTCGGCTCGCTGGCGAACTCGGAGAACGCTCGCACCCGACGCTCGAGCGATTCGATTTCGCTGACGACGATCTGCGTCGCCTGTTCCATGAACGCGCGCTCGGAGCCCGTGTGCCGCGCCAGCATCTCCTCGACGGTCAGCCGAATTGGCGTCAGCGAGTTCTTCAGCTCGTGCGCGGTCTTGCGCGCCAGCGACTGCCAGCTCGCCAGGCGGGTCAGGTGGACGAGCCGTGCGCGGTTGTCCTCGAGCTGATCCGCCATGTGATTGAAGGCCTCGATGGCCAGCGCCACTTCGTCACGTGACCGGCCGCCTGGTGTTCCGCCGGCGTCCAGCCGTCGCGACCAATCGCCGCCGGCAAACTCGGTGAGCGCCGCGGTGAGCTGCCGCATCGGCCGGCTGACACGGTGCGCGATCAGGAGCAGCGGCAGCAGCGAAACGAGCCAGGCCGCGCCCAATAGCAGGAGCAACGTCAGCGTGAATCCCCGGCGCAGATCCCGCGCATCGATCGACTCGACGAGCTGGCGCGTGTCTCGAACCTGCGTCGACAGCTGCTCCATGCTGACGCCGCCAAGGTCTCGGCTGTAGATCTCGACTCCAGGTCCGCCGCTTCGATCGTCCACGCGCCGCATGTAACTCACGCGCTCGCCGCCCGTGCCGGAGACGCCGAAGCCCTCGGGCTCACCGCTCTCCCAGAAGGATCGGATCGAGTCTGGCCATCGTGAGACGTCGGCTGCCGGATAGGTCGTCGGGCGGGCACGGCCCGCGAGCGCATCCTGCTTGAGTGCGTCTCGCTCCCGCTGGTAGAACAGCTTCGCGGTGTTTTCGAGCGTCCTCGACAGTCGATCGATCTCGCCGGTGGTGGCGTAGGTGAGGCTTCGGTCGAGGAGCGTGGTTGTAATCCACACAGTCGCGCCGAGCGGCAGCAGGGTTGAGCCGACGAAGGCTGCGATCAGCCGGTTGCGGAGCGTCATCGCTTCGAAGCCGGTCCGCGCGCAGGTGTCCTGAACGGGCCCGCCTCGAGCGCGTGCGACGATGAGTCAGTCTTCCGGCGGCGGCTCAACAAATCGATCAGTCCCTGGAGCGTGTAGCCCGGGTCCGGGCTGCCCGAACCGGCGTCGCCGTCCAGAACGTTGTACTCGAGCCGGATCCAGAAGGGCGCGTCACGTCCCAGCGCGCCGATCGCACTGAGCGGGACCACGAGCTGCTCGACGCACCACGCCTCAACGGCCGCCAGCGCCAGGTGCGAGACGGACTGGGAGCGCGCATCCAACACCGTCACGGCGAATCGCTCTTCCCACAGATCGTAGCTCAACGCGAAGACGCGCCGCGCCGCCGCCGCTGCCGGTTTCCCCGGCCCCGGAAGCACCAGCGCAGCGAGCTCCACGCGCACCGAGCGGCCATCCCTTAAACGTGTGAGCGGGTCTCCCTTCAGGAAGCTGAAGCCGGGTGCGTGGATCCGTAGCACCTCGCCGACGACATCGACCGTCAACGCCTGTGCCGACGATCGCTCGGCCGGCCACACGAGCAAGGCAAGGAGCGCCACGACGGCTCCGCGAGCGGTCACCACTGAATCCGGACCCCCGGAATCCGAAGACCCATCGTGAAGATGGCCCTCAGCTCGTCGGTGTTGACTGGAAAGCCGACGACGAAGAACGCCGGGCCGGCGTAGAAGCCCACGCCCGTCGATACGCGGACGTGCCGTTCGGTTTCCGCATCCCAGACCGAACCGACGTCGAGGAAGAGTCCGATTCCGGTATATCGATACTCGACCGACGAGTGGACTACGCGGTCGGCTCCGGCCGGCGCGATATCGTACTTGTCCCAGCCCCGCAGCGTCCTCGAGTCTCCAAGCGTGAAGCGCTCGAACAGCGGCGCATGTCCGGTGATGCCTCCGGCCATTCCGGTCGCCTCGACGTGGTGCCGGCCGGCGTCGAATCGGTACGCGCCCTGGCCGAGGTATCGCGTATAAGCGAGATCGCTCTCGAGATCACGGGATCCGGCGCGCACGCCGAAGCTGGCGGTCACGCGATGGGTCGGCTCGGAACCATCCTTCCAACTCCGATCGAAATCAACCGAGGCCACCGCCGCGTTGGCCATCTGCGAGCCGGTTGCCGGGATGAGCGGTTCGAGCTCGGAAATGCTCACGCCGGCTGCCACACTGAGCTCTGGCGTGACGGCGAACTTCAGCAGTGGCGTGATCGTCGATCGCGTGTCGTAGGCAGGCGGGATGTCGGGCGTGAGCGCGAGTGCGGACAACGTGGCGGGACGCCAGTCCTGATCGAACCAGGACCACTCGAAACTGGCGCCAAGCCGGCGGGTACCCAACTGCCGCGTTTCGAATCGCAGCCCGACCCCGGAGTACTCCTCGACCAGATCGTCAGCATTGTCGATGGCGACCATAGGCGTGAAGCGGATGGTCCGGTTGCCGATGCCGAGGTCCAGGAAGCTGCCCCAACCCTGCTCCGAGTGAAACAGCGCGTTCGTCCGGAGCGAATCGAATCGAAGCCACTGAGGCAACTCCTTCTTCCGGGCCTCGTACACCAGCTTGATCCGGCCCACCTGGCTGCCACGCTGCATCCGGCGCGACACGTCGTAGCGCGGCAGCTCCTGCTCGATGCGCTGTTGAAGCCGATCGGCGGCTCCTGAATCAAGCCGTTGGCCGACCATCGCATCGAGGTCGTCGCGCAGCGCCTGGGACAGCTCTTCATCGGGCACACCTCGGATGTCGGCCTGCTCGACGATGTAGCGGGCGTTGATGTTGTCGTCGCGCTCGGGCACTTCCTGCCGGCCGACGACGAAGAAGACACGCGCCTGGCCGTCGGGGTCCATCACGGCGCGGACCGCGGCGACGTATCGCGGCCGCTCGGCTTCGATGCGCTCGGCCAGCGCGTCGAGGCGCGCCTGTGCGAGCGGGGTGCCGGCGAGGTTGCGAATGTCCTCGCGCAGGCCCGGGCTCAGGCGATCGATGTCGAATCCGGTCACCGCGGCCACGGCGATGACTGTGCCTTCCGGGACGACCGCCTTCTGATCGGTCGCGGCCTGGGTTCCGGTAACGAGCAGGCTGAGGAGCAAGCCAAGTGTGCGCATGCCCTCGCCGACAGCAAGGAGCGAGCCCATAGCGAAGCTGTTTGTATTCAAGACGATAGCCCACCAAGGGGCGTGACTGTCGGTCACACCCGGGCGCGCCGGGCAACGGCAGGGGCTGGGCGTGACCGCGCCGTTCATCGCCGGCGGGCGTGGGCGCGTGTGTCACAGGCACCGTTCCTGGGACGTCTTAGTTGATGGAGGGGAAAGAAATCATGGAAGCTCGTATCGATCTCAAGCACGTCAACCCCGGCATCATGCACGCCATGCTCGGCCTGGAACGGCAGGTCCACAAGGCCGGTCTCGACAGCAAGCTCCTCGACCTCGTCCGGATGCGCGCGTCGCAGATCAATGGCTGCGCCTACTGCCTGGACATGCACAGCAAGGACGCGCGCGCGAACGGCGAGAGCGAGCAACGGCTCTACGGTCTCGAGGCCTGGCGCGAAACGCCGTATTACTCGGCCCGCGAGCGCGCCGCGCTGGAGTGGACCGAAGCGCTTACGCTGGTCTCCGAGACACACGTACCGGACGAGGTGTACGAGCGCGTGCGTCAGCAGTTCTCGGAAGACGAGCTCGCGCACCTGAGCCTGGCGGTCGTGGCGATCAACGGCTGGAACCGGCTGAACGTCGCCGCGCGCACCGTGCCGGGCGACTACGTGCCCGGCAGCCTGGCCACGCTGCAGGCGAGTGGAGCACACGCATAACGCTGTGCAAGGCCGGTCTTCCGCCTACTCGCGCGCTTCCCCTAGCGCGAGTTGGCGGAACGGCCGTCGTCGGCTGGCGCGGAGAGCCTGCTGACCGCCGACGCCCGGTTGTCGGCCGCCCATTTCTTCAGCTCTTTCGTGAGCCACCTCTTCGACGGTGCCAGGTCTCGCAGCTTGTATTGGTGATAATGCGCGCCCCTGAAATCAGCAGGAACCCTGGCGCCAGCCTGCTTCAGCACGATGACATCCTTGCCGAGGGCGTGCGCCAGTCCGAGCTCGTAGAAGACGTTCGCGTTCAAGGCCGAGATGTCGACGATCGCGATGCCTGCCGTCAGCAGGGCGCTCCAGATGTTCGGCATCATGTCGCTCACCCGCGCGATCTTGTCGCCGCGGTGACACTCCATGCCGCCGGCCCGAACCGCTGGCTCGATCAACTCGTCGTACACCCTCGCCGACCAGGGCTTGCGAAACGGCATGATCACGAACGCCGCCGGGCGATCCACGGCGATCTCGGTGCCGGTCCATCGCCTGTTGGCGACGAGGCACGACTGCAGGATCGCGCGTGCCGGCGAGGAGAGCGTGTAGACCCCGTTGGTGAAGAGCACGGCGCCACTTTGCTCCAGCGGATGCACGGTGTCTGGACCGCACGTGATGCCAACGTCATTCAGCTGCTGGTGGTCGAGGCCGCGGTGACCCGGTGGAAGCGTGTACAGAAGGTGCAGCATCTTCCACATGGCTCGGTCGCTCATTGCCGCTCCGTTTTACTCGAAAGGAGGACTGCGGAAACCGATTCAACGCTTTCCGTACTCGGTAAAAACGTAGTCTCTTGCCCTTGCCCTCGTGTGGCACGCGAACCCGCACTTGGCGTCGTCCTGGCCCCGTCTGGGACGGGTTTGCCGTTGGCGGGAATGCCGGCCTGGTACGCGTCGATCATCACTGGATGCCGAGTATCACCGCCATGACCTTGTCGTTCCGGCTGATGGAGATGGCCTGCCAGCCTTCGTATCCCTTGAACTCGGAGAATGCGAGTCCTCCCGGCACCTTCACGGTGTACTTGTCCTGCGCGGAGATCGCCAGGCTCAAGACCGCAAGCCAGACCGCCGCAGTGCCAATCGTCAGCGTGTAGCTACGATTCATCGCATCCTCCCAGGTCGTGGACACACTTCGCACTCGAGCGCCGCAGTCCAGCCCGCTGGCGGCTGGAGGGCTCTTGCACCCCGCCTGCCGTCACGAGTGTCGCGCGAGCTCAGGCCCAACCTCACCGGGCGGGCTCGAATAGCTCGATCGGGTTGCCGTCCGGATCTTCCACCTGAATCTGACGTCCGCCCGGGCCGGTTTCCATCTGGTTGCGGAACGTCACGCCAGTCTTCTTCAATGCCTCGATGCGCGCCGGCAGATCGGTCACGCGCAGGACCACCCGGTTCCATCCGCCAGGCTCCTGCGACGTGCCGCCCGGCATCGGCCGCGATCCCGAGGCGCCGGGGCCGCTCAGCAACAGCGTGAAACCGTCGAGGGACACACTGGCGAATGCGGGGAGCTGCTGGTGTTCCAGCGTGAAGCCGAGACGATCCGTATAGAAGGCGGCCGCCCTCGCGACGTCCTTCACCTGATAGCGCACGCCGTGCACGGTCATGCCGGTGGCGGTCATTGCCTGCTGAGCCTCGCTCACCTTCGCCTCCCCTCGAAGATTAGACCGGCAGGCTTTGCCGCCGGCCCAACCGTTCGCGATGGAGTGACCGAGCGTTACTTCCTGATCATCGAGTTCGCCAGCTTCGCCAGCGCCGCCATTTCCTTCTTGTCAACGCCATCTACTGCGACCGAGCGTTCGGAGATCCCGTCGGTGAGCCGCTTCAGCAGATCCTTCGACCCGTCGGTCGGCGGCCCGTCGCCCATCGAGGCGAACCCGAGGAGCTGAGCCAGCTTGCTGTCGATGCCAGTCGGGTTCGCGATCAGATCCTGGCCGGCCTTGGCGCGATACTGCACCAGCCGCTCCTCGATGGTGTAGAGACGGTTGTTCAGCTCCTTCATCGCGTTGTCGAGCAGAGCCTGGGCTTCGGGACTCCTGCCGCGGCGGCTCTCCTTGGCCTGCTTCACCAGGTTCTCGGCGTTGGCGCGCATGTCGCGAACCCGCTTGACGACGGTCATCGTCTCGGTGAGCTTGTCGCGGACGGTCATGAGGAACGCGAACTGCGCCTCGAGATCGGCTTCCGTGTAAGTGAGCCGCGGGTCTTTGACGATCGTCGCGGTGGTCCGCGCGGTGACACCGTTGGCCGAGAGTTCAAGCGTGTAGGTGCCCGGCGGCGCGACCGGGCCGACCGCGCGGCCCTGGAACACCGCGTCGGGCAGCACCGTCGGCGCCGGGTAGCGCATGTCCCAGACGTAGCTGTTGCTCCCCGCACGTGCGATCGGGCGCTGCGGACCGCTCCCGCGGGGCGTTCCTTCCGGATCGAACGTGACGGTGCGGACCAGGCCGGCGCCCGGCCCCGTTCCCTCCTTCGTGATCGTCAGCGTCACGGGGCCTGTCGGCTTGTCCTTCAGGTAGAACGGCACGACGACGCCGGTTGGCGGATTGACGCCGTCGATGCCCGACCCGGCCGCGAAGTTGCCGGCGAGCGCCGCGCCGCGACCGAAACGAGTCGTGGTCCGCGGCTGGAACAGCTTCACGGCGTCGGTCATCGTCTGCGGCGTCACCTGGTGCAGCAGGGTGACGTTGTCGAGCACCCAGAACGACCGGCCGTGCGTGGCGGCGACGAGATCGCCGTCCTTGACCAGCAGATCGTGGACCGGCACCACCGGCAGGTTGAGCCGCACCGACTGCCAGCGGCCGCCATCGTCGAACGAGACGTAGACGCCGGTCTCCGTGCCAGCGTAGAGCAGGCCCTTGCGCCCCGGATCCTCGCGGATGACGCGCGTGAAGTCGGTAGCGGGGATGCCATCGACGATCTTCGTCCAGGTCTTGCCGTAGTCAGAGGTCTTGTAGAGATACGGCTTGTTGTCCTGGAGTTTGTAACGGGTTGCCGCGACGTAGGCGGTTGCCGGGTCGTGCGGCGACGGGTCGATGATGCTGACGAGCGCGAACTCCGGCAGATCCGGCGGCGTCACTTTCGTCCACGTGGTGCCGTTGTCACGCGACACCTGCACGTAGCCGTCGTCCGAGCCGGCCCACAGCACACCGGCCTGCTTCGCCGATTCGGCGAACGCGAAGATGGTCGCGTACCACTCGGGGCCGTAGGCCTCGCGGGTGATCGGCCCCCAGAACTCGCCGGGCGATGGGTTCAGGTACGACGGTGTTTTTTCGAGCGTCTTCGGATCCGCCCGGGTGAGATCCGGACTGATCACCTGCCAGCTCTGGCCTTCGTTACGCGTCCGGTGCACGACCTGCGACGTGACATACAGCGTTTGCGGATCGTGCGGAGACAGCATCACCGGGAACGTCCACCAGAAGCGGTAGTTGATGTCGGCCGCGCCCCACCCGTAGTGCGTCTCGGGATTCGGCGAGATGTCGCGCACCTGCTTGGTGCGCCGGTCGTAACGGTGCAGCCAGTGGTGGTCGGCGGCATACACGACGTTCGGGTCCGACAGGCTGGGCGCCACGTAGCCGTCCTCGCCGCCGCCGACCGTCTCCCATTCTTCGATCGTGATGCGCCCGTGGTCCGAGCGGCTCGGCACCGAGATGGTGGTGTTGTCCTGTTGCGCCGCGTAGACACGGTACGGCACCTGGTTGTCGGCGGCCACGTGATAGAGCTGCGCCGTCGGCTGGTTGAGAATCGTCGACCACGACTTGCCGCCGTTGAACGTGACTGTCGCGCCGCCGTCGTTCCCCTCGACGATCCGCAGCGGATCCTGCGGATCGATCCACATCGCGTGGTTGTCGCCGTGCGGCACCGATACTTCCTGGAACTTCGTGCCGCCGTCGGTGGACTTCCACAGGTCCACGTTGAGCGCCCAGAGCACGTCCGGGTTCTTCGGGTCGGCGAAGATGTGGTGGTAGTACCAGGGCCGCTGGGTGAGATCCGCATTGTCGGTGAGATGCGTCCACGTCTCGCCGCCATCGTCGGTCCGGTAGATGCCCTGATCCTCGCCGGCAGCATCGATGATTGCCCACACGCGTTCGGGCCGCGATGGCGCCAGAGCGATGCCGATGCGGCCTTTGTCACCCTTCGGCAGCCCCGCCTTGTTGCTCAAATCCGTCCAGTTGTCGCCGCCATCGGTGGATTTGTAGATCGCGGTGCCCGGCCCGGCGCTGCGAAACCCCCAGGGATACCGGCGCATCTCGAGCGTCGTGGCGTAGAGGACCTTCGGATTGCCGGGATCGAGAATGATGTCGATCGCGCCCGCGTTCTCGTTCCTGAACAGCACTCTCTGCCAGGTCTTGCCTCCGTCACGCGTGCGATAGACACCGCGCTCGGGATTGGGCCCCCATCCATCGCCAAGCGCGGCGACGTAGGCGATGTCGGGATTCGTCGGATCGACCTGGAGCCGTCCGATCTGCCTGGTGGCCTCGAGGCCGAGGTGCGTCCACGTCTTGCCGCCATCGCCGGATTTGTAGACGCCGTCGCCGTACGACGCGTTGCCGCGGAAGCACGCCTCGCCCATGCCGACGTAGACGATGTTCGGGTCGGACGGCGCGACGGAGATGGCGCCGACCGATCCGGTCTTGAAAAAGCCGTCGGAGACGTTGGCCCAGTTGAGGCCGCCGTCGTCCGTCTTCCACACGCCGCCGCCGGTGGTGCCCTGGTAGAACGTGAACTTGTTCACCGGGTCGCCGCTGACGGCGACGACGCGCCCGCCGCGCGACGGTCCGATCGAGCGCCACCGCAGCAGGTTGAGGTATGACGCGTCGATCGCCGCCGGCGCCTGCGCGGCAATCGCCGTTTCTCCGGGCGGCCCTTGCGCAAGGGCCAGGGCGAGCAGGATGGCGAATGCGATACGTGAGCGGGTCATCGGCGACTCCTGGAAGGGAGTCACGATACCACGCGGTCGCGCGACGCCATCTGCGCCATCTGTGCCATCTGCGCCATCTGCGCCATCTGCGCCATCTGCGTCATCTGCGTCATCTGCGTCATCTGCGTCATCTGCGTCATCTGCGTTGCGGCTCTCGGCTCGAGACTATCGTCGCGGCCACCATGTCGCCGGTGACGTTGAGCGTCGTGGCGAAGATGTCGGGAATGGCGTCGACGGCAATCAGCAGCCCGATGCCTTCGGGCGGGACGCCCATCGTGACCACCAGAGGCGTGAGCCCCAGGAGCCAGCCGTGCGGAACGCCCGGCGTGCTGAAGCTCGTCAGCACCGACGTGAGGAGGATGACGACGAGTTGGGTCGCGCTCAGCGGCACGCCGTAGAGGTGACCGAGCGACAGGGCTGCAATCGGCCACAGCACCGGCGCCGATACCTTGAACGTAGACACGGCCAGCGGCAGCACCACCGAACTGACGTGTGAGGGCAGCCGGAGCCCGCGTTCAGCGCCTTCGAGGAGCGCCGGCAGCGAGGCGAGCGACGAACTCGACGCGATCGCGACCGCCTGCGCGGGCAAGACCGCGCGGGCAAAGCGTGGCAGCGGCACGCGGCCGGCGACGGCGACAATCGGGTAGAGAAGCGCAATGAACAGCGACTGCGCGATCACCGTCACGACCACGTAGTAGGCGAGCGCGCCCGCGGCCGCTAGGCCAGTCCGGCTCACGACCGGGACGATGAGCGCGAAGACGCCAATCGGCGCCAGGGCAATGGCCGCGCGAACGATGGCGAGCATCGTGTCGCTGATCCCGCGAAGGAGCGTCAAGACCGCTTCGCGCCGCTCGGCCGCCACCGTCAGCAGACCGAGGCCGAACGCGATCGCGAACACTACGATCGGCAGCAACAGCCCGTCGGCGGCGGCCTTGACCGGATTGGCGGGAACGATGCCGAGGATCCAGTCACGCAGGCCCGGGACGTCGGCGGGCGGAACGACGGCGCTCGCGGTGCCGCGGATCGAGGCGACCGTTGCCGCGTCCACGTGCATCCACGCAAACATCGGCGGCACGACCACGAGGCTGATGACCGCAAAGGTGATCAGCAGCGACAGGAAGGCCGCCAGCGTGCGCAGGCCCACTGCCCGAACACTCTGGAAGTCTGTTGACGCGGCGATCCCGACGATCAGCAGCGACCCGACCAGCGGAATGACGGTCATCCGGATGACGTTGACCCACAGCGTGCCGATCGGCTCGATCAGCGACACCAGCGTGGCCAGCGGCGCGGCCGGGTAGGCACGAACGATGAGGCCGGCGACGACGCCGGCGGCGAGCGCGATCAGGACCCGCGCGGTGAGGGAGGTTGGCATCGGTCCGGACGAGATTCTACGTGGTCGCGCAGCCAGTCCTGCGGATAACGCCTGGGTCCGGCCCGCAAGGCGCTAGACTGCTGGCGGCAGTTCTCCAGCCGTAGGGGAGGGATGGCGATGAACCGACGCTCGTTCGTCCAAGCGGTCACGATCGCGATCGCCGGGACATCTGCCGCGGCGTGCCGCTCGTTGGCCGCGACACGGCTCGACCGCATCGGACTGGAGCTCTACGCCGTCCGCGATGCCATGAAGCGGGATCCCGAGCGAACCCTGGCCGCGGTGCGGGAGATCGGTTATCGCGACGTCGAGCTGCTCTGGTCGCTCGACAACTTCGGCCGCACGCCGCAGCAGGTGCGGGCCACGCTCGTTCGCGAGGGCCTGCGCGCGCCTTCAGCTCACATCGCGCCCGAGATCATCCTCGACGGGTGGGAGCGGAGCCTCGACACCGCGAAGCTGCTGGGCCACGAATATCTGATCGTGCCGACCCTTCCTCCCGATACCGTCGCCTCGCTCGACCGCTGGCGTTACTGGGCCGACCAGTTCAATCGCGCCGGCGCGGCCGCGCGCAAAGCCGGCGTCTGGCTGGCCTTCCATAACGAGCCGGATCACCTCAAGCCGATCGAGGGCTCCGTACCCTACGAGCTGTTCGTCGAGCGGACAGACCCCGCCGCCGTGCGCCATCAGCTCGATGCCGGCAACATGGCGCTGGGCGGCGCGGATCCGATCCGATACCTGGAGAAATACCGCGATCGCTACTGGAGCTTCCACATCAAGGACGTCGTCTCGGATCGCTCGAAGGACGTCGAGTTGGGGAAGGGCATCGTGGACGTCAGGCGGCTGCTCGCCGGAGTCCAGGGACTTGATCGAAAGCCCGTCTACGTGGAACAGGAAGAGTCGGCCGACTCACTGGCCAGCGCGCGCCTCAACTACCAGTACCTGAGCGCGCTGGATTTCTGACCCTCGATCACGGACACGACAGGACTGCCACCTACTTCTTTTGTTTCGCGGCGTTCAGGGCGACCGCTGCCCGGATGAGATCCCTCAGCGCCGTTTCGTCGATCGTCTCGCCTTCGTGAATGTCGATGGCGCGCCTGACGTTCCCTTCCAGGCTCGAATTGAAGAGACCTGAAGGGTCCTTCAGCGCCGCCCCCTTCGCGAATGTCATCTTGACGCTGTTCTTGTACGTCTCTCCGGTGCACACGATCCCGTCGTGCGACCAGACAGGCGTGCCCGGAGACGACGCTTTCGCCCATTTCCATTCTTCGACGATGTCGGGATCGGCCGCGTGAATGATCTTGCGCACTTTCGCGAGCGTCTGACCACGCCAGTCGCCAAGCTCCTTGATTCGCGCGTCAATCGCCTCCGACCCTGATTCCACCGCCGCAGGCTTCTTCATGTGAGGCTCCCTACCATCGCTTCAGCTGCGTGATCTGGACGAGATTACCGCAGGTGTCGTTCACCATCGCGATCGTCGAGGCAGTGACGTCGGTCGGCGCCATCGTGAATTCCGCGCCGCGCGCCTTCATCCGTTCGTAATCGCCCTTTACATCCTCGCTGAAGAACATCGCCGCGGGCTGGCCCTGCTGGAAAAGGGCCTGCTGATAGGCCGTCGCGGCCGCGTTGCCGTTGGCGAGCGAGAGCTGCAACTCGGCCCCGTCCGGGTCCTCGGCCGAGCCGACAGTCAGCCATCGATACGCGCCATTGCGGAAGTCGGCCTTTTTCACGAAGCCCAGCACTTCCGTATAGAAGCGCAAGGCTTTCTCCTGGTCGTCTACGTGGACGCTGGTCAGTTTGATCTTCATCGAGTTCCTCTCCCTATTACCACGACGAAACGCCGCGGCCGAATGTGACGGGTGGATTCATCGCCCGGCGCGCCGCCTGACCAGATACGGCAGGGCGAACAAGTAGAGGCCGGTGAGCAGGAGCAGGGCGAGCGGGAGGAGCGGCGAGTAGGTTATCCAGTTGGGCGGCTGCCCCTGCCCGAGGCCCAGGGCGACGAAATTGGCGATCACGGTCAACGTAAAGGCCATCGAAACCCACCGGTGCGTCTGCCGAATCCATATATGCACGTGTCGTCCTCCACTACCATGACGGAACAGGTTGGAGGAATGTGACGATGCCCACGCCTGAGCAGCTGGCCGGGGAGTTCGAACAGCACCGGGCGCACCTGCGCGCAGTGGCGTACCGGATGCTCGGGTCGGCCGCCGAAGCCGAGGACGCGGTCCAGGAGGGCTGGATCCGACTCGGCCGGACTGATGTCAGCGGCGTCGAGAACCTCCGCGCCTGGCTGACGACAGTGGTTGCCCGGGTCTGCCTGGACATGCTGCGGGCGCGGACCTCGCGCCGGGAGGATCCGCTGGACACTCACGTCCCCGATCCGGTGATCGCCCGCGCCGATGACCATCCGGAGTCCCAGGCTGAACAGGCGGACTCGGTCGGGCTCGCGCTTCTCGTCGTCCTCGAGACCCTCGAGCCGGCGGAGCGGCTGGCCTTCGTGCTGCACGACGTATTCGGGATGACCTTCGACGAGATCGCTCCGATCGTCGACCGGTCGTCGGTCGCGGCACGGCAACTTGCAAGCCGGGCCCGTCGTCGCGTTCAGGGGAGGGCGCCGAAGCCCGAACCGAACCTGCGCGAGCAGCGGGAAGTCGTCGATGCGTTCCTGGCCGCCGCCCGGGAAGGGGATTTCGAGGGGCTGGTCGCCGTGCTCGACCCCGATATCGTGCTGCGGGCCGACGCCGGCGCGCTCGCCGGTATGTCGCGGGTGGTGCGCGGGGCCGAGGCGGTTGCCGCGCAGGCGGCGACGTTCTCGCGAAGCGGCATCTCGAGTCGGCTGGTGCTGGTGAATGGCCAGCTCGGGTTCCTGTCGCGCCGCGCCGACGGCCGGGTCTTCTCGGTCATGGGCCTGACGATTGCCGGCGGGAAAATCGTCGAGATGAACATCCTCGCCGATCCCGAACGCCTGAGCCGACTCGATCTTTCGGCAATCGACACGTGAACCGGTAGCCACCTGGAGTCGTCATGAACGCGACTGCACCCTTTCGGGCTGACCATGTCGGCAGCCTGCTGCGGCCCGAGCGCGTCCACGAGGCGCGAGTCCGGTACCATGCCGAGCGGCTCGGACCGGATGGATTCCATACCAGCAGCGATCTGCGCGCCGTCGAGGACCAAGCGATCCGGGAGGCGGTCCGGATGCAGGAGAGCGTTGGCCTCAAGGCGGTCACCGACGGCGAATACCGTCGCTCCTTCTGGCACTACGACTTCATGGGCGCGTTGACCGGCATGGAACTGGAGGAGCGCCAGGCTGGCGTCCAGTTCCACGGAGTCACCCTCCGGCCGATCTTCCCGACGATCAAGGCAAAGATCGATTTTCCCGGCGACCACCCGATGCTGGGCCACTTCCGCTACCTGGCCTCGATCGCGACCGTGCAGCCCAAGATCTCGATTCCGGGGCCGAGCGCGTGTCATTTCCGGACGGCGCCGGCTGACGTCGACCCGCCGGAGTACCGCGATCTCGACGTCCTGTTCGCCGACATCGCGCGGGCGTATCGCAAGGCCGTGCAGGCGTTCTACGACGCCGGCTGCCGCTACCTGCAGATGGATGACATCTTCTTCGCCTACCTGTGCGATCCGAAGCATCGCGCCGAGAAGAAGGCGCAGGGTGTCGATCCCGACTGGCTCATCGGCCAATACGCGAAGATGATGCACGACGCGATCGACGGCCGCCCCGACGATCTCGTCATCGCGATGCACCTGTGCCGCGGCAACTACAAGTCGACATGGGCCGCCGACGGCGCCTACGATCCGGCCGCCGACGCGGTCTTCAACCAGACCGGCGTCGACATCTACTTCATGGAATACGACACCGAGCGGGCCGGCGGGCTCGAGCCGTTGCGGCTGCTGCCGAAGGGCCGCAAGCGCGTGATGCTCGGCTTCATCACGACCAAGACGCCGGAGCTCGAGTCAATCGACGATCTCGAGCGGCGTTTCGACGAAGCCTCCCGGTACGCGGACATCGACCAGCTCGGCATCGCACCGCAGTGCGGGTTTGCGTCCACCGAGGAGGGGAACGCCCTGACGGTGGACCAGCAGCTCCGAAAGCTGGAGCTGGTGGTGCGCACCGCCGATGCCGTGTGGGGTGGCGTGGACGCGTGAGCCGCACCGCTCGCGCCCCAATCTAGACCGCCACCGCGCGATCGAATTTGCCGATCTGCGCTCCCCCGTCGTCCACGAGCAATGCGCCCTCCGGAGGGTTGTTGTAGTCCCGGTTGGAGTTGAACTTCACCGAGTTGTGCACGTAATCGTTCCATCGCACGACCCGGAACTTGTTCTTGATCACGTCGTACCACTGGCCCTTCGAGTCGGGCGCGCCCAGCTTCATCCGGCTGGCGTTCTCGGCAACCTTGGCCGCGTCGATCGGCAGCCCGCACGACGCCGCCTTCCGGAGCATCCAGTTCAGCGCGATGCTCGACAGCTCCGGGTTGTTGTTGCCGCCACCCACGTCCGAATGAACGCCGCGGAACCACACTTCGAATAGTCGTCCTTCGGCATCCGCGTCCTCGACCCGGGCATTGAACCGGTGCAGATGGAATGTGTCGCGCCGCTCGTCGAGCGCCATCGCGTGGTAGCACTTCGCGACGTTGTCCGGCAGATCCAGTTCCCAGGTCGGGTCCCAGTCGATGCTCGCCGCGCCGAACGACGGCACGCAGTCCCAGACGCCGAGGAAGCGAATCGTCGGACTGCCGGGCAGGTGACTGACCCGATTCGCGAAGTCGATGGCGAGGGCCGCGCCGCGGCTGAAGCCGACGATGTCGATCGCCGCGTCGCCGGCGGCGACGTTCTCGGCGAGTTGCTGCAGCCCTTCGTGCACCCGCGTGTGGCCGCCGGCCCCGGTGATGCCGCCGAGCACCTGGCCGAACGGGCCGAACCGCGTCCCGACTCCTTCACGATAAAAGCAGTTCTGAGTGTAGGCACGCCTGAACCACAGGACATTGGTGTCGTGCTGCGATCCGGGCTTGTCGCTGTTCCAGGTGCCGTCGAACGCGTAGAGAGCCAATGAACACCTCCTGGCTGCTGACCGTTGTGAAGTGAAAATGAGCGCCGGCGCGGTTACGAGGCGTTGTCGGACGTCACGGTCGCACCCGACGCCGGCTGCTCGCAGCTGTTGCCGAACGTGCACGGCACCGACTGTCCCCAATCCGCCGAGTCCGCCTGCACCTGGAAGTGCAGGTGCGCCCCGGAGGAGCGGCCGGTGTTGTCGGAGCGCGCGATCACCTGCCCCTGCGTCACCACATCGCCGACGTTCACGACCACGCCGTTGGTCTGGATGTGGAAGTACCAGCTGGTGAAACCGCCGGCGTGCCGAATCCGCACCGCGTTGCCCCAGTTCTGCAGGCTGCCGGCGGGGAAGGGCTGGTTCCCGGGGCCGGGCGGATTGTTTGGGTTGAAGTTCGTCGTCTGGTTCTCCTGGAGCCACTCCACGGTACCGTCGCGGGCGGCGCGGATTTCGGTGCCGGACGGCAGGCCGAAATCGAAGGCCCACGACTGGCTGCCGTTGTGCGACCCGGACGGGTTGTTGTTGCCCTGCGGTACCGAGTAGGACACGCCGCCCTTCCACGGGTAGCGATAGGCGCCAATCGGATCGTCCTGCAGCTCGAGGCACACGATCCGGAGCCCGCGCGCGAAGTAGGCGCCATCCTCGGTCTTGAAGTCCACGGCGCCGCGGCGCGTGCTCCACCACTGCTCGCCGGAGCCCGGCTGCCACACCGCCGCGTACCTGCCGGCGTCGTAGACGAGCGACGTGATCCGCAGGCCCTGGGCGAAGTAGGTCCGATCCTGCGCGGCGAAGTCGTCGGACGACATCCCCCATCGCACCCACTGCGCGCCGCTCCCCGGACGCCAGACCGCTGCGATTCGTCCGTTCTCGATCGCCAGACACGCGATGCGCAGGCCTTGATTGAAGTAGGTGGTGTCCTGCGCCTTGAATTCGTCACCGGACATACCCCAGCGCACCCACTGCGTGCCACTACCCGGCTGCCAGACTGCCGCGATCCTGCCTCCCTCGATTTCGAGACTGGTGATCCGAAGGCCCTGACCGAAGTAGGTGGTGTCCTGCGCCTTGAACTCGTCGCCGGACATGCCCCAGCGGATCCACTGCGTGCCGTTGCCCGGCTGCCAGACGGCCGCAAACCTGCCTTCACGAATCGCAAGCTCGCTGACGCGCAGTCCCTGGTTGAAGTAGGTGGTGTCCTGGGCCTTGAA
This sequence comes from Vicinamibacterales bacterium, assembly GCA_035495795.1. Taxonomy (GTDB): domain Bacteria; phylum Acidobacteriota; class Vicinamibacteria; order Vicinamibacterales; family UBA2999; genus VFZN01. Next base: position 10,187 of record DATJFF010000105.1, on the reverse strand, counting down.
TTCGTCGCCGGACATGCCCCAACGCACCCACTGCGTGCCGGTCCCGGGGCGCCAGACCGTACCGAAGGCGATGTCGCTCATCGCGCCTCCTGGATTTGATTGGGGGGGCGGCGATCGTAGTCGCGCACCTCATCCTGGTCAAGTCGATCGCGCCGGCGGACGCGCGCCTCAAGCTCGACCGGTTCGTTCAGTCCTGCGGGCGTTTGCGCTTGAAGAGGTCCTGGATCGCGGACTCCGTCCGGCGTTTCAGCTCGTTCTGGATGGCTCGCTCGGCGACGCCGGCGATGTTCACGCCCACCTGCGGCGCATCCAGCGGTCCGGTGATCGTGACCGGAACGGTCACCCGGCCGTCCTGCACCGTGTAGCGGACGAGATCCCGGCCCGCCTGCGTGGTCAGCTCTTTCGAGAGTCGCGCGTTGCCGCGAATGTCGAGCGTACGCTTCGAGAGTGCGAGCGTTCCGGCGCCGTCGGTCTGCACGTCCCGGGACTCGAACACCAGGTTGGTCAGCGTCAGGACCGCTGCTGCGAGACTGAAGTCTGCGGCCAGCCGCGAGAAGCGCTCGCCGCCTTGGGTGGGCTGCACGGCGTCGGGCTTGCCGAACGCCAGCACGATTGGCCTGACCAGCTGCAACCCCTTGACGGTGCCATCCGTCACCGTGGCCGAGCCCTGCCCGCGCGCCCGGCTCAGGGCCGCCGCCGGATCAGTGCCGCGGCCGCTTGCCGAGAACGTTCCGTTCAGCGTGCCGGTCATCGCGCCCGGCTGTTCGGCAAACTCGGTGAGGCGGGTCATGTCGAGGCCTTTCACGACGCCTCTTATCGCGATCGCCGGTTCGGCGCCGCCGAGGTCCAGACGCAGCGTGCTCTCGACGCCGCCGCCGAACATGCGCGCCGTCATCGGATCGATCGAGACACCGCCAGGCTCGATGTGGGCGGCGGCGGCAAGCTGTTCGAACGGGACGCTCGCGGCACTGCCGCGCGCTGCCTTGATGCTGAGCGTCAAATCGAGTGGCCCGCCTGCGCCGCCGGATCTGTCGGTCGCGGCAGTCCCGTTGGCGGGCATCGCCTGGCGCGCAAACTCCTGAGCAAACACCATGAGCCCATCGAGGTCGAGCGCGTCGGCGGTGATGGAGAGTTGCCCCTTGCGGCTGGCGAGGCTCTCCATCGCACCGGTGGCCTTCAGCGAGGTGACGTTCGACTCGACCGAAGCCGACTCGATGGCGAGCCGGTCGCCGGCGAGTGCCGACTTCACGTTGATGACCGCCGCCCTGGAACCGGCGCGAATCCGCACGTTCTGCAGCTCGATCGCGCGGACGTTGACGAGCGTCAGGCCGCTCGTCGAGCCATCGCCCGGCGCCGCGTCCCCGCCGGTCGGCCCCGGGCTACCGCCCGGTGACGCGCCGGCCGAAGAGAGCCGCTGCAAGGTCGCGAGCACCAGAGCCAGATCGAGCTCGCTGTCGTGCACAGAGACTTCAGCGTCTTCGATGCGACGGTTGAGCAGCGCGCGCATCGCCGTGCTGAGCTGGGTGCGCGCCAGCGTCACCGCGGCGGGCTTGCCGATGGTGACGTCGGTGAGCGTGACACCGGCGCGGGGCCACCAGGAGAGCTCGGCGCGCCCGATCGTGACCGCCTGGCCCAGGCGGTTGGATGCCTGCCGCTCGAGCATCTGCCGGACGTGTTCGGGATCGATCAGCGAGCGCACGAAGAGCGCGCCCCCACCCGCGAGGGCAACGACGGAAGCGGCGATGGCGATCAGAACGCTCTTCCTCATCGAGACGGTCCTAGTATCGCGCTGTCGGCCCATCCGCGCATCTCCGGATGGAGCCCCGGCTACTGCAGCGGTCCGATTCGCGACATCGAGATCGCGGGTTGCTGCCTGACCCGCGATTCGTCGAGATCGACCACGAACTCGGCGACCCAGTCGTTGACCATCTCGGCGTCCACCAGCATCTGCTGCACGCGCCAGATGGATTGCCCGTCATCTGCGGCAACATGCGTGTGGCGCGCGTTGCGGGCTTCAGGATCGAAGCGCACGGCCCCGTGCTCGGCGACATACGGCTGGAGCGTCGCCTTCACGCGTTCGGACGTCCACGCCTCGACAGCCGGATCGACTTGGTCCGGTGCGTCGAGCGCCGCGTTCATCGCCGCGGCGTCGCCGCGTGACCAGGCTTTCAGCACCTGGAAGATCCGCGCCCGAATGGCGGCGGTGAACGCTCGCCGGTCCTGCGTGATGTCGTACTCCACCGGTTCGACGGCAGGCGGCGGGCGCAGGTCGAGGCGCTCGCCAGCGCGGGCCAGGGGCACGTACGCGGGATCGCGCATCCGTTGCCATTCGTCGGCGAGGGACGCATCCACGCCGCGAACCAGGCTCTTGAAGTACCACTCGATCTCGAGCACCTCGTCCGTCTTCGTCGCGTCCGGCACGGTCTGGCTCAGCACCTTGAAGACGCTGTTGAGGTGCCGGAGCAGCAGTCCCTCGCTCCGCTCGAGCTCGTACTCCATGACGTACTCCGCGAACGACGAGCAGGTCTCGAACATCTCGCGGGCGATCGATTTCGGGCGGATGTTCTCCTCGCCGACCCACGGGTGCTTGTCCGCGAAGGCGTTGAACGTGTCGTAGACGAAATCGCGGAGCGGTTTCGGATACTCGAGTTTCTCGAGCTCTTCCATGCGCTGCTCGTATTCCATCCCGTCGGCTTTCATCTGCGCGATTGCGCGATCCTTGACGCGATCCAGTTGCCGCCGCAGGATCAGCTCGGGGTTCTCGAGAATCGATTCGACCAGGGTCAGCAGGTCCAGGGCGTAGGCCGGCGACTCGGGATCGAGCAGCGGAATCGTCTCCAGCAGGTAGAGCGACAGCGCCTGGTCCATCGAGAAGTCGTCCTGCAGGTCGACGTTCACCCGCAGCTTCGCGCCCTCCGGCGTCTTCGCTACGAACTCCACGACGTGGCGTGCGACGAGCCCGCGGAACAGCTGCCAGGCCCGCTTCCGGTGCGCCGGCTTCGAGCCGTCGGGCTCGTGCGAGTCGCGAATCAGTCCCTGCATCGCTCGGCACCCGTCCTCGCGCCGGCTGAGGACGTTGAGCAGCATCCCGTGGGAGACCTGGAATCGCGAGACCAGCGCCTCGGGCGGCGCGTTGATCAGCCGCGTGAAGGTGTTGAGGTCCCAGTGCACGTAGTTGTGCTCGGGCGGTTTGCGCTTCACGATCTTCTTGCCGTCGCGCGCGGCCTTCTCGCTCAGGCGGAGGTTCTCGATCACGTGTTCCGGTGCCTGGACGACGACGAAGCCCTTGTCGTCAAAGCCCTTGCGGCCGGCCCGGCCGGAAATCTGGTGAAACTCGCGGGCGCTGAGGTGGGCGGTCTTCTGGCCGTCGAACTTGCACAACTTCGTGAAGACGACCGTGCGGATGGGCACGTTGATCCCGGCGCCGAGCGTGTCGGTGCCGCAGATCACCTTCAACAGCCCGAGCTGCGCCAGCTGCTCGACCAGGACGCGATACTTCGGGAGCAGCCCCGCGTGGTGCAGGCCGACGCCGTGTCGCAGCCACTTGCGGATGGCGCCGCCGTAGGGGCTGCTGAAGTCGAAGCTCGCGATCCGCTCCGCGATCTCCGCCTTCTGCTCCCGCGTCGCGATCTTGAGGCTGGTGAAGTCCTGGGCGCTGCCGGCCGCGTCCGCCTGCGTGAAGTGAACGACGTAGGCCGGAGTCTTGGCCTCGTCCACCAGTTTCTCGATCGTGTGCGGCAGCGGGATCTCGGCGTAGGCGTACTCGAGCGGCACTGGCCGCGTGGCGGACTTGATGGTGACCGTCGGCCGGCCGTTGAGCGCGGTAAGCCGCTGCTCGAACGGCGTCGTGTCGCCGAGCGTCGCCGACATCAGCAGGAACCGCGTCTTCTTCATCGTCAGGAGCGGCGTCTGCCACGCGACTCCGCGATCGCGGTCGGCATAGTAGTGGAATTCGTCCATCACCACGTGCTGGATGTCGGCGTCGGCGCCCTGGCGGAGCGCGATGTTGCCAAGGATCTCGGCGGTGCAGCAGAGGATCGGCGCGTCGCGGTTGACGGAGGCGTCGCCGGTGGCGAGCCCGATGTATTCGGGGCCGAACTCGCGACAGAGCTGCATCCACTTCTCGTTGACCAGCGCCTTGATCGGAAACGTGCAGACGGCGCGCTCGTTGCGAGCCAGCGCGGCGAAGAGCAGGGCGGTGGCGACCAGCGACTTGCCGGACCCTGTGGGCGTATTGAGGACCACGTTCTGCCCCTCGAGCAACGCGAGGATGGCTTCCTCCTGCGCCGGATAGAGCGTCAGCCCGCGGCTGGCGACGTAGTCGAGGAAGCGATCGAGCAGGAGATCGTTGGTAGCCGCTGTCCCGTAGGGAAGCAGCTCGCTCAGAGTGGCAGCCACGCCTCCCTGTTGTACTCGAACGTCGGCTGCGGCTGCGCGATCAGGCTTCAGGCTCCAGGCCTCAGGCTCGCAGCTGCCGAGGCGCGGAAAGAAACCACGAGGGCTCGAAGAGCGCGAAGGACGGCACGAAGCCTCTCCTGGGAAAGCAGACGTCCCGCTGCGAATCGGTCGGAAGCACGCGTGACACCCTAATAGACGTCTTCGTGCGTCCTTCCCAACCTTCCTGCCTTCGTGGTCTCCTTTGTCTGGATTCAGCGTGACACGGCTGAAGCGAGCCTGAAGGCTGAAGCCTGCCTGCCGCGAGCGCGCCTACCCACGCGCGAGCGGTCTCGTCAGGCATGTCGGGCCGCCGCCGCCCTTCAGGCTGATCTCCGACCCCTCGTAGGTCCAGACCTCCACCCCCTCGGCATGAAGCCGCGCCTCGGTGATCCGGTTGCCCGTGAGCATGACCACTCGCCGGGGACCGACTGCCAGGACGTTCGTGCCCATCGAGTCGAATTCGCTGTCGGGGACCTCGACGAAGCGGATGCCGCGGTACACTAGCCATTCGCGGAACGGCACCGGCATGAGCGGCGAGTAGACCACCGCGAGGTCCTCCGCCACCGGGCTGATGATCGACATCAGGTGGAACACGTCGGACGGGCCGCGGTAGTGGGGCAGCGGCACGGCCATCACTTCGACGTCGCCGCCGAGCAGCTCGCGGAACTGGGCGATTCCGGCATCGTTCGTTCGGTAGCCGCGTCCGACCGCGACCGTGTTCGCGTCGAACCACACGACGTCGCCGCCCTCGATCAGCCCTGGTGCCTCGATTGTGCCCGCGATCGGCACGCCGAGCTCTTCGAACCGCTGACGCTGCGCGCCCGGCTCCTCCTGTCTCGCCGGCTTGCCCATGCGGCACAGCACCACACCCCGCGGCGTGACGATCGACGCGTCGCGCACGTAGATGGAGTCGAGGGTCAGGCCCGGCCCGCCAAGCATCTCGACGCGCGCGCCGGCCTGCTCGAGGAGCGACGAGAACGCGCCGTGCTGAGCGATCGCGCTTTCCACATCCGGGGGCGCAGTGAAGTTGAGCGCCTGCCACTCGGCGGCCACGCGGTCGGCATTGGCGAAGCCGTCGCGGGTGGGCCGCAGTAGTACACGCGTCAGCGGATCGTACTCGTTGAAGGCCATCAGCTTGCTCCAATGCCGGCTCGACGCAGCCACACAAACATCGGCAGGCCGGCCAGCAGCAGCACGAATCCGTAGAACACCGTCTCGGCTCCGGCTCCGACAATGGCCAGCATGGCGTACAGGAATGCGAGAACGGCCACGACCGCGGCGGCGCCGGACGGCGCGGGCCGTCCGGGCAGCAGCCACACCGCGAGCGAGCAGAAGACGTAGGGCACGAGCGTGCTCAGCGTGCACAGCAGGATGATGAAGGTGAACAACTCGACGAGGCCGCGCGAGTAGTTCATCGCCACGAGCGCGGTGCTCATCACGCCGGCGATGATCATCGCGGCGATCGGCGTGCCGCGCGAAGACACCCGCGCGAAGGCTCTCGGAAACAGGCCGTCCGCGGCGGCAGCCAGCGGCAGCTGGCCGACGATCAGCGTCCACCCGTTGAGGGCCCCGAAGCACGACACCGCCGCGCCCAGCGCCACCAGCGCCCCGCCCCATCCGCCCACCAGCCGGCTGGCGCCATCGGCGAAGGGCGCCGTCGAGGAGGCCAGCGCGTCGGGCGGCACGAGGCTCATCACGCCAACCGTTGACGCGATGTAGACGATCGCGGTGAACACGGTGCCGACGATCGTCGCCCGTGGAATCGTGCGTTCCGGCTCGCGAACGCTGGCCGCGGGAATCGTCGCGCACTCGAGGCCCAGGAAGGCCCACAAGGTCAACGTCACAACCGCCATCAGCGAATGGCCGACCGACGTCGTGGCCGTCGCGGGCATGCCAAAGGAAGCCGTGTCGACGAAGAACAGTCCGCCGATCCCCACTACTGCCAGCGGAAGCAGCTTGAGCGCGGTGGTAACGATCTGAACCTGGCCGGCGAGCGCGACCCCGGCGACGTTCACCGCGATGACGATCCAGATGGTTGCAATCGCGAGCGCGGCCGCCGCCGCCGGTGTCCGCACGATTGAGGGGACGAACGGATCGAGGTAGCCGACCAGCGCAACTGCGAGCGCCGCCAGGGTGCCCACCGTCGACAGCCAGTAGCCCCACGCGACCAGGAATCCGGCCGTGTCGCCGAAGGCCGCTCGCGTGTAGGCATACAGCCCGCCAGCCGCGGGAAACTGGCCGGACAGGCGTGCGAACACCAGCGCCAGCATCATCGCGCCCGCGGCCGACAGCAGCCAGCCGGCCAGGCTCAATCCACGGTAGGCAGCCAGCGACGCGGGCAGAAGGAACACGCCCGAGCCGATCATGTTCCCCATCACGATCGACACCGCGGCCCAGAAGCCGAGCACGCGTGGTGGAGGCGCAGTGACGGCGCCGGTCGTCATGAGGCGCAGGCTCGCTGAGGCGGCATGGGAAGCCGCCGCAAGGATGCCACACACCAGCCTCACCCTGCTCGTGGCGCTGCTGAACGCGCGCTGATATCGTGATCGCGCGATGACGCGCGCGATCCCGGCGGCATGCTTCGCGGTCGTGGCCACCCTGTCGCCGGCTCCGTCTCAGGCGCCGCCGGTGACCTGGGCGCCGCAGACGAGCGGCGTCACGGTGCGCCTGCGCGGGGTGAGCGCGGTTTCGACGAACGTGGCATGGGCCAGCGGCGCGGGCGGCACGGTGCTGCGGACGACCGATGGCGGGCGCACCTGGCAGCGCCGACCGGTGCCCGGCGCCGAGTCGCTCGACTTCCGCGACGTCGATGCGCTCGGCGACTCCACCGCGGTCGTCCTCAGCATCGGCCCGGGCGACACGTCGCGCATCTACCGCACCGAGGACGGCGGCGCCAGCTGGGGGGAGCGGTTCCGCAACACCGATCCGAAAGCCTTCTTCGATGCCGTGGCTTTTGGCGACGCGACACACGGCGTCGCCTTCAGCGACTCGGTGGGTGGACGGTTCGTCATTCGAACGACGGCTGACGGCGGCCGCACCTGGATGGCGATTGCTCCAGAGCGCCTGCCGCCCGCGCTGCCCGAGGAGGGCGCGTTTGCCGCCAGCGGCACCAACGTCGCGATGCTCGGCGCCGACCGCATCTGGATCGCTACCTCGAAGTCCAGGGTGCTGCGCTCCACCGACGGCGGCCGGAGCTGGTCGGTGCACACCACACCGGTGGCGACGGGTCAGGCCACCGGCATCTTCTCGATTGCCTTCAGGGATGCGTCGAACGGCATCGTCGTTGGCGGCAACTACGAGCAGGAAGACGAGGCGCGCGACAACGTCGCCGTCACCGATGACGGTGGGCGCACGTGGGTGCGGCCCCCGGGCACCGGCCTCTCTGGCTTCCGCTCCGTCGTTGCCTGGCTCCCCGGGCGCGGGCAGTCGCTGCTGGCCATCGGGCCGCGTGGCTCGGACTGGTCCGCTGCCGGCGGCCGCTCGTGGACGCCGGCGGGCGGCGACGGCTACGACGCATTCAGCCTGTCGCCGCGAGGTGATGTGGGCTGGGCGACCGGCGCGGGCGGCCGAATCGCGCGGGTAGCCTTCGCGCCCTAGCGGCCGCCCGATGTCAGGCTCTAGGCTTCAGGCTTCAGGGGTTAGGCCTGTCACGGGCGTCACGCTGCATATTGATCGTCTTTCCTGTTGAACTACGTGAAGGCGAGGGCCGGTAGCGTTGCAGACGGACGATCGTTACACCCGAGTGACGGCGTGACAGGCCTAAAGCCTAGAGTCTGAAGCCTGAAGCCTGCGTGTGCGGATGCGGCGGCTGTATGCTTTGCGCACCGAGCGATGAAACGAACCCTGCTGATCCTGCTCCCGCTGCTGCTGGCCGCCGTTGCCGCACAAGATCTGCCGCCGCCATTCCCGCGCACCAACGCGACGAAGCTGCTCGAGACCGATCGCATCAACGTCTGGGACATCGTCTGGCCCAAGGGGCAGCCGACGGCCCTGCACCGCCATGTCTACGACCAGGTCGGGACCTACTACGCGCGCGGGGGGCGTCTGATCACCGCGACCGACGGAACGGAGCGTCGGGGCATGACCGAAGTCGGCAGCCTCTCCACGACCCGCAAGGGGACGACGCACGTCGAGGAAGGAACGACCGATCCGCCGCTTCGCGCGGTGTTCATCGAGCTGAAGAAGGACGAGCCATCCGGAACGCCGGCCGCGGCGGTCGGCGCAGCTGCGTTTCCGCGCGAGGGCGCGAAGCAGGTGCTCGACGACGAGCGGGTGACTGCGTGGGATTACACGTGGACCTCGGGCGCGCAGACGCTCAAGTACCGCGCACCCCTCGACACCGTGATTGTCTGGCTTGCCGAAGGCTCGGTTCGCGTTGCGGGGAAGGGAGCCCCCACGTCCTTCGATGTCAAACCGGGGACGATGCGCTATCTCGCAAAGGGCGGCGACGAGACGCTGGAGGTGACGAGCGGCTCGCCACGCACGTTGTTCTTTCAGCTGAAATAGGCTCTAGGCTCTAGGCTCTGGGCTTTAGGCCTGTCACGCTGGCTAGTGCTCGTCCTTCGTGTTGAAGACAATCCTTAGACAGCGTGGCAGCGGGACAGGCCTAGAGCCTAAAGCCCAGAGCCTAGAGCCTCTCACCCGGCCGTCACCGCCGCTTCTCCGCTGAACTGGCTCTGATACAGAGCGGCGTAACGGCCGCCCGCAGCGAGCAGCGACTCGTGCGAGCCGGTCTCCACGATGCGGCCGTGCTCCATCATCAGGATGACGTCGGCGTTGCGAATCGTGGATAGGCGATGCGCGATCACGAACGTCGTCCGGCTGTGCATCAGCCGCGCCATGGCTTCCTGCACCAGCACCTCGGTGCGCGTGTCCACGCTGCTGGTGGCCTCGTCGAGGATCAGGATCGCGGGATCCGCGAGGAACGCCCGGGCAATCGTCAGGAGCTGCTTCTGGCCTTGGGACAGGTTCGTGGCTTCCTCGTTGATCACCGTGCCGTAGCTGTCTGGCAGCGTGCGGATGAAGTGATCGGCCTGCGCGGCTCGCGCTGCCTCCACGATCGCTTGGTCGCTCGCGCCTTCGCGCCCGTAGGCGATGTTGTCGCGAATGGTGCCCGAGAATAGCCAGGTGTCCTGCAGCACCATGCCGAACACCCGCCGCAGATCGCCGCGGGCCAGGTCGCGGATGTCCACGCCGTCAACCCGGATCGCTCCGGAGCTCACGTCGTAGAACCGCATCATCAGGTTGACCAGCGTCGTCTTGCCCGCGCCGGTGGGTCCGACGATGGCGATCGTCTGTCCCGGGGTGACGGTCAGGTTCATCTCCTCGATGAGCGGCACCTCCGGCTTGTAACGGAACGCGACATCCTCGAAGCGGACCGCCCCGCGCGGCGCCGGGACCGCGGCCCGCGGCGAGTCGGCAGGCTCTTCCGCCTCGTCGAGCAGCTCGAACACGCGTTCGGCCGAGGCAATCGTGAGCTGAACGGTGTTGGCGATGCTGCTCAACTGTGAGATCGGCATCGTGAACTGGCGGCTGTACTGGATGAAGGCCTGCACGTCGCCGATGGCGATCGCCCGCCGCGTGACCAGGTATCCGCCGATCACCGCGACGGCCACGTAGCCGAGGTTGCCGACGAACATCGTGACTGGGAACATGATGCCGGTCACGAACTGCGCCCGCCACGCGCTGTCGTAGTACTTCTCGTTGAGCTCGCCGAAGCGGGCGATGGCGCGGGCCTCGTGGCCGAAGGC